>NZ_JBEXYB010000049.1:0-52008 GCF_040630715.1 Streptomyces sp. NPDC005752
TCCCCTTGGCGTGCTGCGCCTCGGTCGCCCGGTCGCTCGGTCCACGCCGGGCCTGCTCACGCAGCGCCAGCAGCTCGGCCACCCGGCCACGCGTGGCCGGGTCGATCACTCCGGCGGAACGTTCGTGCGGAACGGTCATCGCACCGGCTCTCTGTGAGGGGAGGTGACGGCGGGCAGGATCTGGACCAGCCGGCCCGGGGTGCCCTGACGCCGCTGCCATTCGCGGGGGTATCCCAGGGAGACCTCCTGGTGCGGCACGCCGTCACATCGGATCACCCTGGGGATGTGGAGGTGCCCGTAGACCACCGACCGGGCACGGAACCTCGTGTGCCAGTCGGCCGTCGCCGTGGTTCCGCACCACAGCGCGAACTCCCGCCGCCAGAGCACCCGTGTCGGTTCGCGCACGAGCGGCCAGTGGTTGACCAGGACGGTGGGCAGGCCGTCGGGAAGAGCCGAGAGACGCGCCTCGGTCATCCGCACACGGGCGCGGCACCAGGCCTCGCGGCTCGGATAGGGGTCCGGGTGCAGCAGGAACTCGTCGCTGCAGACCACCCCGGCCTCCTCGGCCACCTGGAGTGCCGCCGCCTTCGAGTACGTCCCCGGCGGCCGGAAGGAGTAGTCGTACAGGAGGAAGAGCGGTGCCACGGCGACAGGACCGCCCTCTCCCTCCCAGACCGGGTACGGGTCCTCGGGGCTGGACACGCCGAGCTTGCGGCAGATGTCCACCAGGTGCTGGTAGCGGTACTCACCCCGCAGTTTCACGGGGTCGTCGGGGGCGGTCCACAGTTCGTGGTTGCCCGGCGCCCAGATGACCCGGGCGAACCGGTCGCGCAGCGTACGCAGCGCCCACTCGATGTCCGAGACGATCTCACCGACGTCACCGGCGACGATCAGCCAGTCCTTGTCGCTGTCCGGCCTGATCCGGTCGACGATCTTCCTGTTCTCGTCGTAGCGGACGTGGACGTCGCTGATCGCCACGATGCGTCCCGGCCCCTGGTCAGCCATCCGTGGCCCCCTGCCCGTCACGCGTGTGCTCGGCGATCTCCGAGACCTTCGCGAGCGTGGGCTGCCGGAGGATCGCCGGCAGGGACGCCATGAACTCCCGCTCCCGTCGGGAGCCCACGACCTCGTCGCTGACCGCGGCGAGCATCGCGAGGAGGGTGGCGGAGTCGCCGCCGTGCCGGTGGAAGTCCGCGCCGGCACCGAGCCGGTTGACGTCCACCGCCAGGACGCGGGCCCAGATCTTGGCCACCGCCTCCTCCACCTCGCCACGGGACTTCGCCTCCGCGGCCGCGGCATCGGCCTGCGGCCCGGTGAACGGCACCGGCAGCGCGGCGACGTCGACCTTCTCGTTGACCGTGCGGGGGAGCTCGGCCACGACCGTCGTCGTGGCCGGCACCATGTAGCGGGGCAGACGGCCCGCGACGTGGTCGGTGAGCTGGTCGACGGTGGCCTCCTCGCGCAGGACGACGAAGGCGCACAGCACCTTGCCGGTGGTGCCGGGCCTGACCAGGCCGGTGACGAAGGCCGTCGCCACGGCCGGGTGTTCCTCCAGTGCCTTGGCGACCTCGGCGGGCTCGACACGGTAGCCGAGTACCTTGACCTGCTCGTCGTTACGGCCCACGGACTCCAGTTCGCCCGAGTCCAGCATCCTGGCCAGGTCACCGCTGCGGTAGACGCGGGTGCCGTCGGCGAGTGCGGTGAACCGTTCACGGACGAGATCGGGCCGGCCGCGGTAGCCCCGGGCCAGCTGATCACCGGCAAGGTACATCTCACCCACCTCGCCCGGGGCCACATGGCGGCCGTCACCACCGATCAGATGGATCCGGGTGTTGTCCGTCGGCACGCCGATGGGCACCGAAGGCAGGTCCGCGTCGTGTGCCGGATCGAAGCGCCGCGTCATGCAGCCGATGGTCGTCTCGGTGGGACCGTACTCGTTGAAGATGCCGCACCGGGGTCCGAAGAGCTGCTGGGCCCGGTCGGCGACGGCACCACGCAGGAGTTCCCCGCCGGCGATGACCGCCCGGAAACCGGTCGGTGCGAGCCCCAGCCTGCCGATGAGATCGAGGTGGGTGGGGGTGAGTTTGAGCGCGTTGGCACCCGAACTCTCCAGCATGTCGCGCAGCACCACGTGGTTGGGCTCGTCAGGTACCAGCGCGATCGAACCGCCGGCCAGCAGGGGCAGGAAGATCGCGGTGTTGGAGAGGTCGAAGGCGAGCGAGGTGAACAGCGGGAACCTGGTGGTGGAATCCACCCCGTAGACACGGGTGGCCCAGCTGATGAACGTGGCGAGCTGGCGGTGCTCGATCTCAACACCCTTGGGGCGCCCCGTCGATCCCGAGGTGTAGATGACGTACGCGAGGTCCTCCGGCCGCACCTCGACGCCCTCGGGGCGGCGCTCCGAGGGCTCCAGTGTCTCGAGCACCACCACGTCGCAGCCGGAGTCCGGGGTGAGCCGGCGCTCGGCGTGGACGCGCTCGGCCAGGCACACCGTGGCACCGGCGTCCGCCACCAGTCCGGCGAGCCGGTCGTCGGGCTGCTGCGGGTCGAGCGGCAGGTAGGCGGCACCCGCTTTCAGTACCCCCCAGATGGCGGCCATCGCCGCGACCGTACGGCCTGCCAGCAGACCCACGACGTCGTCGCGTCCGATGCCCCGGTCGAGCAGCGCGACGGCGACGGCGTCCGCCCGCCGGTCCAGCTCACGGAAGGTCACCTCGCCCTCGGGCCCGGTCAGGGCGATCGCGCCGGGCGTGAGGGAGACCTGCCTGCGGAACTGGTCGACAGCCGTTCCCGGACGGGCGAGCGCCCGCTCGGTCCGGTTGCCGTCCCATTCGCGGTGGGCCTTCGGGGAGAGAGCCTCCTCGATGCGGTCGAGCAGCGCCTCCGCGCGGTCCGGGGTCTGCGCGCCGTCGTACCAGCCGATGGTGATCTCGGTGCGGTCGCCGAACTCGACCGCGTTGATCTCCGGCGGTCCCAGGGGCCCGGAGTTGGGCAGCGAGTAGACGGTGGTGGGGTGGAACGAACCCGTGCTGAACGCGGCGGGGGCGACACGGCCCATGTGGGAGAGCGTGGCCAGGCTGCTGTAACAGCCCTTCTGCGCGGAGTAGGCGTCCAGCCCCATGATCTGCTGGTGCAGTTCCGTCAGGTTCTGGCCGGGCAGCGAGGGGTCGACACGGGCAGCCAGGTCCTGGCCGGTGGACAGGATGGACAGCAGTCGTTCCTGGGCCTGCTCCCAGCCGGCGTCCCCTCGCACCTCGTACAGCGGATTGTTCGTGAGGTTGCCGGTCGAGCGGATTCCGGGCAGGTACCTGCGCAGGTCGACCGGGACGAGGAACCTGCCGGTGCGCAGACCGCACGCCTGGGTGACGGCGCAGGCGATCTTGGCGACCAGCGCGGGGTGCGTACCGTCGACGGTGCGCCTGCGCCAGAAGAAGTCGTGCTGGCCCTGCGGGCGGGAGCCGAGCGCGGACGGCCAGTCGAGGTCGGGGGTGACATCCCGCTCCTGCGGGGCACCGGCCTGCTCGATCAGTTCGTTCTCCGTGATGCGTGACGGTGCGCCCACGGGGTCCTCGCCGCGCAGGACCCGGAAGATGTCCTCCGCCCAGGCGCGTACGCCCTGGCCGTCCATGACCCCGTGGAACGCGCGCACGATCAGGGTGTCGGACTCAGCGTCCGTGAGGAGCAGGAGTTCGCAGGTGGGGCCGCCGTCCTTGCCCATGAGCGGGCTGTGCAGTTCGGCCGCGTCGGCGAAGGTGCGCCGGTCGACCCGGTCACCGGGCAGGACCCGCACGACCGGCGCCACGCCGCTGTCCACCCAGGTCATGTCCTGTCGGGTGAGCCGGGCACCGGGGCAGGCCGCGGACGCCCTCTCCACGGCGCGGACCAGCTCGTCGTGACCGATGTGGCCGGTTCCCTCGATGACGATCTGGATCACACCGGGAACCGACTCGGGGTACACCAGGAACCATGTCTCGGTGGGCGACACGGGCCGGCTGTAGACGTTGTCGTCCTCACCCGCGGACATGGGGATACCTCTTTCGATTCGGGTCGGTCGGTGGTGCGTCACGTCCGGTCAGCGAACCGGTTCGCCGGCTCCGAGTACCTGGCCGTCGGCCCTGCGCATGACGCGGGACCTACGGAAGTCCAGGTGGACGAAGACGCGTTGGAGCCAGCGGTCCCGGCCGTCGTAGCGCGGCTGGAAGGAGTTACGGCCGTGCAGGGCCAGCCGGTTGTCGACGAAGGCCAGGTCACCCGGGCCGAGGATCAGCGTGTGGGCCACCCGCTCGATGACGGCTTCCAGCTCGGCCATCGCCTGCGCGGCTTCGTCGTCGGACGGGATGGTGCTGCTGAAGTCCACTTTGAGGTCGGGGTCCTCGAAGCTGCCGGCGAGGATCCCGTGCGGTTCCTCCAAGCCGTCGGCGATCTCGAAGGAGGCCGGCGCCATGGTCACGAATCGCGGCTGGTGGAGTATCTCCCTGGCCCGGGTGGAAAGCAGCGGAACCGCGTTGCGCACGGACGCCACACGCAGACCGGCGACGTTCTCGTGGTCGTTTCGCAAGCACATCAGGCCCACGAGGTCGGGCTTGTGCTCATGGAATGCGTTCTCTGTGTGCATATTGAGTTTGATGGATCCGGCATTTCCCTGGAATTGTTCCATTCCGGGGACAGGGACCACGTCCTGCACAAGCGCGCCGGTCTTCTCCTTCTCGAACGCGATCACCTCGCCCATGGCCATCGCGATGAGCATCAGCGCGGACGCCGGCGTGCTGGTCCCGCGCTGGACGGAGCCGCGGACCGTCGGCGTGTCGGGGACGGTCTCCGTTTCGACCGGCAGGTTGCGCACCAGGAGCATGGCCTCACGGCCGGAGTTCCAGGTGAAGCGGCGCAGCGTCTCGCGCAGCCGAAGGGGCAGCCGACAGGAGAGCTCCCGCGCGGCGGACGTCCAGCGGGGGTCGTCGTTCAGGCGTGGAGCGACGTCACGCAGTTGCTCGGCCAGAAGGGTCAGTTCGCCCTTCTCCTGACCGTCGAGCGATATCTGGGCATCGTCGCCGATCTTCGGCTTCACTTCGGCAGGCATAATTCAACCATTCATGGGCAGAGTTGATGCGAAGGAACGGGCTCGCCAAGTCGACTCCAGTCCGCAGACTATGGATTCGGCCGAATTGACGGCAACCCCTATCTACCGTCCGCCGACCCCTGTACGACGGCGGTGCGGATTCTGTGCGTTTGCTCTCAGCACCCCTGCTCCGTCAGCCATTCACGCATCCGCCGGGCCAGGGGCCCCGCGTGTTCGCCGAGCATGGTGAAGTGGTTCCCCTCGGTCTCGGCGACCGAGTGGGGCAGCGGCCATACGGCGTGCCAGTCGCCTTCTCCCGACCACGCCCGCAGGGGCTCCCCCGCGCGGACGAGGAGTGTGGGGACGTCGACGGGCTGCGCCCGGCACGCGTACAGGAAGGGCAGGTAGGCGGCCCACGCCGTGGCGCGGTAGTCGTCCATGGGCGTGTACGCGTCGTCGCGTTCGACCATGCCGTCGAGCAGTTCGGGCATCCAGGTGGCCATCACGTCGCTGTCGGCGGGATAGCTGTCGAGCAGGATCACGGCGGCCGGCGGACGCCCTTGCCCCTCCAGAGCGTGGGAGAGCGCGTTGGCCAGCAGTGCGCCGCCGGAGTGGCCGGTGACGACGAAGGGCTTGTCCCCCACCGTGCGCAGCACCGACTCGGCGTGCGTGCGCATCAGGACGTCGAAGTTCTCGGGAAGCTCCTCGCCCTCGGCGAAGCCGGGGTGCGGGAGCGCGTACACGTCGCGTTCCCCGCGGAAGCCTGCGGCCAGGCGCGCGTACTCGTGCGCTCCGGAGAGCATCGACATCGTGCAGAGGCAGATGAGCGGTGGGCCGTCGCCCGTCGCCAGGCGGACCACGGGCGCGGCCTGGGCGGGTGGTGTCTCGCTGTTGAAGACGGTGCGGAATTCCGCCAGTTGCATCAGGACCTTCGCGTACTCCACGGCTTGGCCGGTGGAACGGGTGTGCTGGAGGAGGGATCCCAGAATGCCGCCGCCCGGCCCGGCCGCGGGTGCTGCGGCTCCGGTGCCGTCGCCGTCGCCGTCCAGCAGTGCGGAGAGGTGCCGGGCCAGGCGGGTCGGCGTGGGGTGGTCGAAGAGCAGAGTGGCCGACAACTCCTCGGTACCGAGCACCGCCCGCAGACTGTTCCGCAACTCCAGGGCGGTCAGGGAGTCGAAGCCCTGCTCCAGGAAGTCCCGCCCGGTGTCCAGCTCTTCGGCCGAGGGGAGCCCCAGTGCCGCGGCGGCCCACGTGGTGACGACGTCCAGGAGCAGCGTGTGCCGCCCGGCAGGGGTGGCGTCGGCCAGCCGCGCGGCCAGCGCCGTCGACGCCTCGGCCGGCGGGATGTCCTCGGGCACGTCGACGACCGCGGGACCGGGGGCTGTCCGGCCGGGGGCGTACGCGGGAGGTGCCGGCCAGTACCGGCGGCGCTGGAAGGCGTAGGTCGGCAGTTCGGTCAGACGGGCGCCCCGTCCGGCGAAGACCGCCGCCCAGTCGACGGGGAGGCCGTGCACGTGGAGCTCGGCCAGCGCGGTGAACAGGGCGCGCACCGGCGAGCGGTCGCGGTGCTGGGTCGCGACGAGGAGGGGCGGCTCGAGCTCGCCGCCGCCGGCCGCGAGGCAGTCCTGGGCGAGGGCGGTGAGCACCCCGTCGGGGCCGATCTCCAGGAAGGTGCCGACCCGGTCGTCGCGCAGTCGCCGAACGGCGTCGGCGAACCGGACGGGCTCCCGGACGTGTCGCGTCCAGTGGTCGGGGCTCAGCGCCTGGTCCGCGGTGAGGGGCAGGCCGGTCGTGGCGCTGACGAGATCGGTCCGTGCCGGCCGGAAGGCCAGGTTCGAGGCGACCGCGCGGAGGTCGTCGAGCATGGCGTCCATGTGCGCCGAGTGGAAGGCGTGGCTGGTCCGCAGTTCCTTGTGTCTGCGTCCCTGCTTCGTCCAGAGGGTCACGATGTCATGGACCTCGTCCCGGTCTCCGGACAGGACCACGGACCTCGGTCCGTTGACGGCGGCGATCGACAGACCGGTGCCGGCACCCAGGAGGTCCGCCACCTCCTGCTCGGAGGCCTCGACGGCCACCATGAGTCCGCCGTCCGGCATGGCCTGCATCAGGCGGCCGCGGGCCGCGACGAACGTGCAGGCGTCCTCCAGCGACAGGACTCCGGCGACGTGTGCCGCGGTCAGCTCGCCGAGTGAGTGGCCGGCCACCGCGTCGGGACGCACACTCCAGCTCACCAGCAGCCGGTACAGGGCGACTTCGAACGCGAAGAGCGCGGGCTGCGCGAACTCGGTCCGGTCGAGCTTCTCGGGGGCCGCGCCCGACATCGCCGCGCGCAGGGGTGTGTCCAGGTGCGGGTCGAACGCGTCACAGACGGCGTCCAGGGCCGCGGCGAAGACGGGGAACGTCGCGGAGAGCTCGTCCGCCATGCCCGGCCGCTGGCTGCCCTGCCCGGTGAAGAGGAAGGCGGTGCCCTCCCCTGCCCGGCGCACGCTTCGGATCAGGCCGGGGGCCGCCTCCCCGGCGGCCAGGGACGTGAGCCCGCGTACGAGGCCGTCGCGGTCGTCGGCCAGTATCACCGCCCGGCGGTCGAGTGCCGCGCGGGAGACGGCCAGTGAGTGGCCGAGGTCTGTCGCCGACCCACCGGGATCGTCGCGCAGCCGGTCCAGGAGGCGGCCCGCCTGGCCCCTCAAGGCCTCCTCGGTGCGTGCGGACACCAGGATCGGGACGACGGGCAGCTCGGTGGTTGAGCCGCTGGGGGGCTCGCTCGCGGGTGCCTGTTCAAGGATCAGGTGCCCGTTGGTGCCGCTGAGCCCGAAGGCCGAGACGCCCGCGCGGCGGGGCCGTCCTGTGGCCGGCCAGGGTGTGGCACCGGTCAGCAGGGACACCTCGCCGCCCGACCAGTCGACGTGGGGGGTGGGCGCGTCGACGTGGAGGGTCGGGGGCAGCGTCCCGCGGCCGAGCGCCAGGACGGTCTTGATGACGCCGACGGCACCGGCTGCGGCCTGGGTGTGCCCGACGTTCGACTTGACGGTGCCCAGGAGCAGGGGCCGGCCCTCGGGTCGGTCCTGGCCGTATGCGGCGATCAGGGCCCGGGCTTCGATCGGGTCGCCGAGCACTGTGCCGGTGCCGTGCGCCTCCACGGCGTCGACGTCGTGGGGGCTCAGTCCCGCGTCGGCGAGCGCCTGGGCGATGACGCGGCGCTGGGCCGGCCCGCTGGGAGCCGTGAGTCCGTTGCTCGCACCGTCCTGGTTGACGGCGCTGCCGCGCAGCACTGCCAGTACCTTCCGGCCGTTCCGGCGGGCGTCGGACAGCCGCTCCAGGAGGATGACGCCCGCTCCTTCGCCCCAGCCCGTCCCGTCGGCGCCGGCCGCGAACGACTTGCAGCGGCCGTCCCCCGCCAGTCCGCGCTGCTTGCTGAACTCCACGAACGCGCCGGGGGTGGCCATGACGGTCACCCCGCCCGCCAGCGCCAGCGAGCACTCCTTGTCGCGCAACGACCTGGCGGCCAGGTGGATGGCCACCAGGGACGACGAGCAGGCGGTGTCGACCGTGATCGCGGGGCCCTGGAGGCCCAGGAGGTAGGACACCCGGCCTGAGATGACGCTGCCCGCCCCGCCGGTGAGCAGGTAGCTGTCGCTCCCCTGGGCGTCGCCGTACATCCCGGCGCTGTATCCCGAGGAGGAGGCGCCGACGAACACGCCGGTGCCGGTGCCGCGCAGGGACGACGGGTCGATCCCGGCCCGCTCGAACAGCTCCCACGACGACTCGAGCAGCAACCGCTGCTGCGGGTCCATCGCCAGTGCCTCGCGCGGGCCGATGCCGAAGAGGGCCGCGTCGAACGCATCGGCGTCGTCGACGAATCCGCCCTCGGGGGTGATGCCCGTGTCGCCGAGCCCGCGCAGCCAGTCCACGTCCCAGCCACGGCCGTCGGGGACGGCGGACATGGCGTCCCTACCATCCATGACGAGGCGCCACAGGTCCTCCGGCGACCGCACACCGCCGGGCAGGCGGCAGCTCATCGCCACGACCGCGATCGGCTCCGCCCGCTCGTCGACGAGGCTCTGGTGCTGCCGGCGCAGCCGTTCGTTCTCCACGAGAGACGCCCGTAGCGCCTCGACGATCTCTTCGACCTGCGTCCCCATCATGTGCTCCACGCTGCTCGTCGCATCAGGCTTCCTTCGTACGTGTCGCCATGCGGACGAGGGCGCTGACGTCCATGGCGTTGATCTCGTCCACCCGGTCCTCGGACTCGGACGCCTGCCGCTCCTGCGGGGGCCCGGCATCCTCCGTGCGCGGCAGCGCGTCCAGGAGACCCGACTCGAGGATCCGGGCCATGGGGATGGTGGCGAGGAGCGAACGCACCCGCGCCTCGTCGTCGTCCTGGGCGGAGCGTTCCGCGTCCGGCGGCAGCAGTTCGCGCATCAGCCGGTCGCGGAGGCCGGTGGGCGAGGGTTCGTCGAAGACCACGGTGGTCTCCAGGCGCAGCCCCGTGGCGGTGTTCAGGCGGTTGCGCAGCTCGACGGCCATGACCGAGTCGAATCCCAGTTCCCGGAAGGCCCGTTGGGGGTCGACGGCATCGGCCGCGGGATGTCCGAGCACGGCTGCCGCCTCTGCACGTACGAGATCCAGGAGCATCCGCTTCCGCTCGGACTCCGAGGCTCCGGCCAGTCGGTCCGCGAGCGCGGTGGCCCCGGCGTCCGGCGCGTCGTGGTCGTCCCCGGGCGGCTGGAGTGCGGCGGCGGCCTCGGGAACGTCCTCGATCAGCGGGCGGGGCCCGCCCATCGCGAACGCGGGGGCGAACCGGGCCCAGTCGATGTCGGCGACCGTCAGGCAGGTCTCCTGCCGTTCCACCGCCTGGACGAGAGCCCGGACGGCGGCCTCGGGTTCCATGGGGCGCAGTCCGATGCGGGTGAGTGTGGACCCGGCTGCGGTGTCGACCATGCCTCCGCCGGCCCAGCCGCCCCAGGCGACCGAGGTGGCGGCAAGACCACGGGCGCGGCGGCGCTCGGCGAGGGCGTCGAGGTGACAGTTGCTGACGGCGTAGGCGCCCTGCGCCGATCCGCCCCAGACGCCGGCGCCGGAGGCGAACAGCACGAAGGCGTCCAGCGAGTCGGCCGGGAAGAGCGCGTCGAGGGAGGTCGCGCCCGCCGCCTTGGCGGACATGACCCGGGCGAACTCGGCGGGGTCGCTCTCCTCCAGGCCGGAGACCAGGCTCTCCCCCGCGGCGTGCACCACGGTGCGTACGGGCGCCGTGTCGTCCTGTGCCAGTTCCTTCACCAGGGCGGCCAGTGCCTCGGGGTCGGCGACGTCACAGGCAGCGAGCGTCACGCGGGCGCCGAGTGCGCAGAGTTCGTCCTTCAGTGCGAGGGCCCCGGGGGTGGCCTCGCCCCTGCGTCCGGTCAGCACCAGGTGCTCGGCGCCGTGGCTCGCGAGCCAGCGTGCCACGTGGGACCCCAGCGCTCCCATGCCTCCGGTGATCAGGGCCGTACCGCGCGGCTCCCAGCGCGGCTGCGCGGCAGGCCGGGGACCGGCGGGCGCGCGTCCGAGGCGGCGGGCGAAGACGCCCTGTGGCCGGACGGCCAGCTGGTCCTCGTCCCCGGCGCCCGCCAGCAGCCGGCACACCTGGGCGGCGGTCCGTTCGTCCGGTTCCGCGGGCAGGTCGATGAGGCCGCCCCAGCGGTCGGGGTGCTCGAGGCCGATGACGCGGCCCAGTCCCCAGACCTGCGCCTGGGCCGGCCCGGTGAGCGGGCCCGAGCCGTCGACGGAGACGGCTCCCCGGGTCAGGCACCACAGGGGTGCCGTCAGGTCCAGATCGGTCATCGCCTGGATCAGGGAGGTGGTCGCCGCGACGCCGGCCGGTACGACCGGGTGGAACGGGTCGGGGCGGTCGTCCTCGGCGAGGAAGGACAGGACGCCTTCGATCCTGCCTCCGTCGGGCAGGGCCTCCCCGAGCCGCTGGAGCGCCATGGCCCGTCCGGTGTCGTCGGCCTCGAAGAGCACCTGGACGGTGCGGGCCCCGTTGCGTACCAGCTCACGTGTGACGGCCTCGCCCGCCTGGTCCGGCACCCCGGACGGGCTGACGATCAGCCAGGTGCCGGAGGGTGCCGGGGCCGTGGCCGGAGTGACCGGCTTCCAGCTGATCCGGTAGCGCCAGCCGTCCACGACGGTCTGCTCGCGGCGTTCGCGCCTCCAGGACGTCAGGGAGGGCAGGACGCTCTCCCACGAGCGGCGCATGTCGTCGTCGGCGGCTCCCAGCATTCCGGCCAGCGCGGTGGGATCCTCGGTGTCCACGGCGGCCCAGAACGCGTCGTCGACGGGGTCCCGGTGTTCGGCCGGGGCGGGGAGCGCGGCGGGCCTGGGCCAGTACCGGCTGCGCTGGAAGGCGTACGTGGGCAGGTCGGCGTGGCCCGTACGTTCGCCGAGGACGGCGCGCCAGTCGGGGGACACACCGGCGACGTGGGCTTCGGCCAGGGACGTCAGGAAGCGGTGGGGTCCGCCCTCACCACGGCGCAGCGTGCCCAGTGCGGTCGCTTCGGTCTCCGCAGCGTCGAACGTCTCCTGGAGCCCGAGGCCCATCACCGGATGGGGGCCGACCTCGAGGAACGTGCGGTGGCCGTCGGCGAGCGCCGCGCGGGTGGCGGCCTCGAACTCCACGGTGGAACGCAGGTTGCGGAACCAGTATCCGGCGTCCAGCGCCGCGGTGTCGGTCAGTGCGCCCGTGAGGGTCGAGTAGAAGGGCACGGTGGACGAGCGGGGCGTGATCCCGGTGAGCAGCTGCTCCAGTTCCCCGCGGATGGCCTCGACCTGGGCGGAGTGCGAGGCGTAGTCGACCGCGATGCGTCTGCCGCGTACGCCGTCGGCCTCGCAGGAGCTCAGGAGGTCGTCCAGCGCCTCCGGTTCACCCGCGACGACGGCGGACGAAGGACCGTTGACGGCGGCCACCGACAGCCGGTCACCCCATGCGGTGAGCCGCTCGCGCAGCAGCCCGGCCGACTCCCCGACCGAGGCCATACCGCCCTTGCCGGACAGGGAGAGGAGAGCCCGGCTGCGCAGCGCCACGACGCGCGCGGCGTCCTCGATGGACAGTGCGCCGGCCACGGTCGCGGCCGCGATCTCGCCCTGGGAGTGGCCGATCACCGCGGCCGGACGGACGCCGCAGGCACCCCAGAGCCCGGCCAGCGACACCATGACCGCCCACAGCACGGGCTGCACCACGTCGACCCTGTCGAGTCCGGGGGCGCCCGGGGCCTCCCGTACGACGTCCTCCAGCGACCAGTCCGTGTGGGGGGCCAGGGCCTCCGCGCATTCGGCGATGCGCGCGGCGAACACGCCGGAGGTGTCGAGGAGTTCCTTCGCCATGCCGGGCCACTGGGCGCCCTGCCCGGGGAAGACGAGGACCGGGCTCGTGTCGCCGGCGGCGCTCCCCCGCACGATCCCCGCGGCGGAGCCGTCCGCGGCCAGGACCCGCAGGCCCGCCTCGAAGTCGGCGGGCTCCCGGGCGACGAGGGCCGCACGGTGCTCGAAGCGGGACCTGGTCGTCGCCAGGGCGTGGGCGAGGGCGGCGGGGTCCGCGGTGCCGACGGCGGCCAGCAGCCTCGACGCCTGGTCCCGCAGGGCTTCACGCGTCCTGCCGGACAGCACCCACGCGGTGGTGGCGCCGGTGTCGAGCGGGACGTCCGGCCCGGGAGCGGACGGGGCGGGAACGGCGGCGGGGGCCTGCTCGATGATGGTGTGGGCGTTCGTGCCGCTGACGCCGAAGGACGACACGCCCGCGCGGCGCGGCCGGTCCGTCTCCGGCCAGCCGACCGGTTCCGTCAGCAGCGCAACGGCGCCCGCCGACCAGTCGACGTGGGACGAGGGCTCGTCCACGTGCAGTGTGGGGGGCAGTACCCCGTGCCGCATCGCCATCACCATCTTGATCACCCCGGCGACACCTGCGGCGGCCTGCGTGTGACCGATGTTCGACTTGACCGATCCCAGCCACAGCGGCCTGTCCGCCGGGCGGCCCTGCCCGTACGCGGCCAGCAGCGCCTGCGCCTCGATCGGGTCGCCGAGGGTCGTACCGGTGCCGTGCGCCTCCACTGCGTCGACCTGGTCGGCGGTCAGGCCGGCTCCGGCCAGCGCCTGCCGGATGACCCGTTGCTGCGAGGGGCCGTTGGGCGCGGTCAGCCCGTTGCTCGCACCGTCCTGGTTCACCGCGGAGCCCCGTACGACCGCGAGCACCTCACGGCCGTTGCGGCGGGCGTCCGAGAGCCGTTCGACCAGGAGGACTCCGACGCCCTCTCCCCAGCCGGTGCCGTCGGCGGACTCGGCGAAGGCCTTGCACCTGCCGTCGGAGGACAGTCCGCGCTGGCGGCTGAACTCGATGAACGCGGACGGCGTCGACATCACGGTCACGCCGCCGGCCAGGGCCAGGGTGCACTCACCCGCGCGCAGGGCCTGGACGGCCAGGTGCAGGGCGACCAGCGACGACGAGCACGCCGTGTCGACGGTGACCGCGGGTCCTTCCAGACCCAGTGCGTACGAGATGCGTCCGGAGACCACGCTGGCGGCGTTGCCGGTGGCCACGAAGCCTTCGGCGCTCTCGGCCGAGCCCATCAGAAGCCCGGTGTAGTCCTGGCTGTTGGTGCCGGCGAAGACGCCGACCCGTCCCCCACGCACCGAATCGGGATCGATTCCGGCCCGCTCGAACGCCTCCCACGACGTCTCGAGGAGCAGCCGCTGCTGCGGGTCCATGGCCAGCGCCTCGCGCGGCGCGATACCGAAGAAGCCCGCGTCGAAGTCGGCGACGTCGTGCAGGAACCCGCCCTCGCGCACGTACGACGTGCCCTGCTGGTCGGGGTCCGCGCTGTAGAGCCGTTCGATGTCCCAGCCGCGGTCGTCGGGCAGCGGGGAGACCGCGTCCGTCCCCGACTCCAGGAGGTCCCAGAACTGTTCCGGGGACCGGACCCCGCCGGGGAAACGGCAGCTCATGCCGACGATGACGATCGGGTCGTCGTCCAGGGCGGCGACGGGGCCGTCCTGGACCGGCCCGGGCCGGGACCCGGCGAGTTCGTCACGCAGGTGCCGGGAGAGGACCAGCGGCGTCGGATAGTCGAAGACGAGTGTGGCGGGCAGGGCGAGTCCGGTGCTCGCGCCGAGGAGGTTGCGCAGCTCCACGGCGGTCAGCGAGTCGAAGCCCAGGTCCCGGAAGGCCCTGCCGGGCTGCACTCCGTCCGCCGAGGCGTGTCCGAGCACTGCGGCGGCCTGGCCACGGACCACGGCGAGCAGGATGCGCTCGGCCTCCTGCGGAGAGGCACCCGCCAGCTGCTCGTGCAGGGCGTTCTCGGCCGCCTTCTCCGGCGCGGGTGTGCCGGCCGCAGCCGACAGGCGCTGCACTTCGGGGAGTTCGCCGATGAACGCGGACCTGCCGGGCGGCAGAGCGGGGGCGAACCTCTCCCAGTCCACGTCGGCGACGATCGTGTGGGGCGCGCCGCCCTCGACCGCCTGTCGCAGGGCGCGCATCGCCAGTTCCGGCGGCAACGGAGGCACTCCGCCGCGGCGTACGCGTTCGGCCACCAGCGGGTCGGCGGCCATGCCCGCGCCGTCCCAGGCGCCCCATCCGATGGACGTGGCGGGCAGTGCCTGGGCGCGGCGCACGGCGGCGATCGCGTCGAGGAAGGCGTTGCCGGCCGCGTACGCGGCCTGTCCGGCGTTGCCGAACGTCGCGGCCAGCGAGGAGAAGAGGACGAACGCCGACAGGTCGAGGTGGCGGGTGAGTTCGTGCAGGTTCAGGACGGCGTCGGTCTTGGGACGCAGGACCCGCTCGACCCGCTCGGGTGTCAGTGAGCCGAGCATGCCGTCGTCCAGCACACCGGCCGTGTGGACGACCGCGGTGAGCGGGTGCCCGGCGGGTACGGAGTCGATCAGGGCGGCCAGCGCCTCCCGGTCGGTGACGTCACAGGCGGCCACGGTGACGCGTGTTCCGAGCTGCGTGAGCTCGGCCTCCAGATCCCGGGCGCCGGGGGCGTCGAGGCCGCTGCGGCTCGTGAGCAGCAGGTGGGAGGCCCCGTTGCGGGCCAGCCAGCGGGCGGCGACGGCACCCAGGGCGCCGGTGCCGCCGGTGACCAGGACGGTGCCGGAGGGCTGCCACGGCGTGGAGGTGTCCGGCGGCAGGGGGGCGGACCTGACGAGGCGGCGTACGTGGACGCCGGACGACCGGATCGCCAGTTGGTCCTCCGGCTTCGCCGGGTCTGCGAGCACTCCGCACAGGCGGCGGGCGGCACGGGTGTCGAAAGCCTCGGGCAGATCGATCAAGCCGCCCCACAGACCGGGTTCCTCGACGGCCACGACCTGGCCGAGGCCCCAGACCATGGCCTGTTCCGGGGCGGCCGGCCGGTCGGACTCGCCGACGGCGACTCCACCGCGGGTGGCGAGCCAGAGCGGTGCGCGCAGCCGGGCGTCCGCCAGGGCCTGTATGAGCGCGAGGGTGTCCTGCAGCCCCTGGGTGCCCTCACCGGACAGGGCGGTCAGGGCCAATACACCTGCGACTCCGCCGTCGTCCAGGGCCTCCCGCAGCCGGGCGCTGTCGCCGGACGCCGGGACGCGGAGGACACGGACTCCTCGGGCGCCCATGGCGGCCGCGATGTCGTGCGTGGCGTCCTCGGGGCCCGCGACGAGCCACGTACCGGAGGGCACGGCCGAGTCGGGTTCCGGTGCGTGGCGCCACTGCACCTCGTACCGCCAGGAGTCGATGGCGGACTGGTCACGCCGTCCGCGCCGCCAGTCGGCGAGTGCCGGGAGCACGGTGCTGAGCGGCTGGTCGCCGTCGAGGGCGAGCACACCGGTCACGGCGTCGAGGTCCTGGCGCTCGACCGCGGACCAGAATCCCGCCTCCGCGGGGTCCTCGCCGCCCCGCGCGTCCGCCGCCGCTGTCCACACGAGCGACTCCGGCCAGTACCGGGTGCGCTGGAACGCGTAGGTGGGCAGGGCCACCGCCGCGGTGGCGGCGGGAAGCAGGGCCGTCCAGTCGCAGTCGACGCCGCGTACGTGCAGACGGGCCAGCGCGGTGATCGCCGACCCGGCCTCGGGGCGTCCGGCCCGCAGGACCGGGAAGGCGTCCGCCCCCTCGTCCAGGCAGTCGGCGACCATCGCGCTGAGCACGCCGTCCGGGCCGAGTTCGACGTACGTCGTCACGCCCTGGCCGGCCAGGGTCCGTACGCAGTCGTGGAACCGGACGGCCTGACGGACGTGGGAGACCCAGTAGTCGGCCGAACCGGCCTCCTCGGCCGTCAGGATCCGGCCGGTCAGGTTCGAGACGACCGGGACGGCCGGAGCGGCGAAGGTGAGGCCCCTCAGGACCCTGCCGAACTCGTCGAGCATGGGATCCATGTGCGGGGAGTGGAAGGCGTGGCTGACCTCGAGTCGCTTGGTCCTGCGGCCCCGGGCCTCGAAGTGTGCGGCCACCGCCAGTACTTCGGCTTCGTCCCCGGAGACGACGACGGAGCGGGGGCCGTTCACCGCGGCGACCGAGACACGGTCCGTCCGGTCGGCCAGCGCCTGGACGACCTCGTCCTCGTGTGCCTCGACGGCCACCATCGCGCCGCCTCCGGGCAGCGCCTGCATCAGCCGTCCCCGCGCCGCCACCAGTGTGCACGCGTCGTCCAGGGAGAGGATCCCGGCGACGTGCACGGCGGACACCTCGCCGATGGAGTGACCCGCGAGGATGCCGGGGCGGATGCCCCAGTCGGCGAGGAGGCGGAACAGTGCCACCTCGACCGCGAACAGAGCGGCCTGCGTGTAGGCGGTGCGGTGCAGCAGGGCCGCCCGCTCGGTGCCCTTCTCGGCGAACAGTACGCTTTTCAGGGGGTGTTGGAGGTGGGGGTCCAGGTGGGTGCACACCTCGTCCAGCGCGTCACGGAAGACGGGGAAACGCGCGGCGAGTTCCCGCCCCGTACCCGGCCGCTGGCTGCCCTGGCCACTGAACAGGAAGGCGACCCGGCCTTCGGTCACGGCGCCGCGCACCGGTCCGGCCGTGCCGTCCGCGAGGGCCTCCAGCTGGAGCAGGGCGTCGTCGCGGTCCTCCGCGACCACCACGGCCCGGTCCTCGAAGGCGGTGCGCGTGGTCGCGAGCGCGTGGGCCACGTCCGCCAGGGCGTACTCGGGACGGGTGGCCAGCAGGACGCGCAGCCGGGCGGCCTGCGCGGCCAGCGCGGTCCCGCCGCGCGCGGAGACGGTCAGGGCGACGGGCCCGGTCTGCGCATCGGTGCCGGGCGACGGGGCGGGTGCGGGTGTCGTCCCGAGCGGCGTCTCGGCCTGCATCTCGGCCTGCATCTCGGCCTGCGTCTCGGCCTGCTCGATGATGACGTGGGCGTTGGTGCCGCTGATGCCGAACGACGAGACGCCTGCACGCCTGGGCTGCCCGGTCTCCGGCCACGGCACCGCTTCCGTCAGCAGCCGCACCTCGCCCATGGTCCAGTCCACCTGGGGTGTGGGCGCGTCGACGTGCAGCGTCGCCGGAAGCGCGTCCCGCTGCATCGCCATGACCATCTTGATCACCCCGGCCACGCCTGCTGCGGCCTGCGTGTGACCGATGTTCGACTTGACGGAGCCCAGCCACAGCGGCCTGTCCGCCGGGCGGTCCTGCCCGTAGGTGGCCAGCAGCGCCTGCGCCTCGATCGGGTCGCCGAGCACCGTACCGGTGCCGTGCGCCTCGACCACGTCGATCTGGGACGGCGTCACGGAGGCGTCGGCGAGCGCCTGCTCGATGACGCGCTGCTGGGACGGGCCGTTCGGGGCGGTCAGCCCGTTGCTCGCACCGTCCTGGTTCACCGCGGAGCCGCGGAGCACGGCGAGCACCCGGTGCCCGTTCCGACGGGCGTCGGAGAGCCGCTCCACGAGCAGGACCCCGACCCCCTCGGCGAATCCCGTGCCGTCCGCCGCGGCGGCGAACGCCTTGCACCGGCCGTCCTGCGCCAGCCCGCCCTGCGCGCTGAAACTGCTGAACATACCGGGGGTCGACATGACCGTGACGCCGCCCGCGAGCGCCAGGGTGCACTCGCCCCGGCGCAGGGCCTGTGCCGCCAGGTGCAGAGCCACCAGCGACGACGAGCAGGCGGTGTCGACGGTGACGGCGGGACCTTCGAGGCCGAGCGTGTAGGAGACGCGCCCGGAGACCACCGCGGCGGCACTTCCCGTGCCCGTGAACCCCTCCAGTCCCGTCGATCCCATCAGCAGGTAGGGGTAGTCCTGACCGTTGGTCCCGGCGAAGACACCGGTGCGGGTCCCCCGCAGCGTCTCCGGATCGATCCCGGCCCGCTCGACCGCCTCCCAGGACGTCTCGAGGAGGAGACGCTGCTGGGGGTCGGTGGCCAGCGCCTCGCGTGGACTGATGCCGAAGAACGCCGCGTCGAACTCCCCCGCGTCCTGGACGAACCCGCCCTCACCGGCGTATCCCTGTCCCCCGGCACCGGGCTGGAACACGGAGTCCG
Organism: Streptomyces sp. NPDC005752; assembly: GCF_040630715.1. Classification (NCBI taxonomy): domain Bacteria; kingdom Bacillati; phylum Actinomycetota; class Actinomycetes; order Kitasatosporales; family Streptomycetaceae; genus Streptomyces; species Streptomyces sp. NPDC005752. Next base: position 18,523 of record NZ_JBEXYB010000049.1, read on the forward strand.
TGTTCCAGCCGCGGTCCGACGGGAAGGAGGTCATGCCGTCGGCACCGGAGGCGACCAGGTCCCACAGCTCCTCCGGGGAGCGCACCCCGCCGGGGAACCTGCAGCTCATGCCGATGATGGCGATCGGCTCGGTGTCGCGCTCCTCCATCTCGCGGATCCGGTCGTGCGCCGCTTCGAGATCGGTGCTGACCCGCTTCAGGAAGTACCGGAGCTTCTCTTCGTTCGCCATCGGGCGACCCCTCTGTCAGGAACTGTGTGGTGCGATGTGCGTGCCGCCGGAGACGACCTGTCAGGAAATGCCGAACTTCTTGCCGAGCAGCTCGAACATCTCGTCGTCGGAGGCAGCCTCGATCTGCTCACCGACCGGCGCGGCCGGTGTCTCCTGCAGCTGTGCGAGCAGTGCCTGCATGCGCCGCACCACCCTGGCCCGTCCTTCGTCGTGCGGCGCGACCGTCACCAGTGCGGCTTCCATCCGGTCGAGCTCCTCGAGCACGGACTCGGCCACGGTCTCCCCGTCGGGTACGAGCTGCTCCCGCAGGAACGCGGCAAGTCGCACCGGAGTCGGGTAGTCGAACGCGAGGGTCACCGGCAGTCGCAGACCGGTCTTGGCCCCGATCCGGTTGCGCAGTTCCACAGCGGTGACGGAGTCGAACCCGACCTCCCTGAAGGCACGTTTGACGCTGACGGCCTCCGGCCCGGGGAAACCGAGCACGGCGGCGACCTGCTCGCGCACCGATTCCAGCAGGACGGCGTCCTGCTCGGCGTCGTCGAGCCCGGCGAGGCGCTGTGCCAGGGCGGACGGTTCCTCGGCAGCGGTGCCGGACGAGCCGTTGCCGTCCTGCGCGATCCGGCGTACCTCCGGCACGTCGGCGAGCAGCGGGCTGGGCCGGGTCGCGGTGAAGGCGACGAAGAAGCGTTCCCAGTCGATGTCGGCGATCAGGACGCAGGTTGCGTCGTGCTCCACTGCCTGCCGCATCGCGCCGGCCGCGGCCTCGGGGGCCATCTCACGCAGGCCGTGCCGGTTCAGTACGTCTCCGAAGGCGCCTTCGGCCATCCCACCGCCGCCCCAGGCGCCCCAGGCGATGGAGGTGGCCACCAGGCCCTGGGACCTGCGCTGTTGGGCCAGGGCGTCCAGGAAGGCGTTGCCCGGTGCGTAGTTGCCCTGCCCCGGTGTGCCGACGATGCCACCGAACGAGGAGAACAGGACGAACGCCGAGAGCGTGGCGTCCCGGGTCAGCTCGTCCAGATTCTGCGCGGCTCGTGCCTTGGCGTGGAGGGCCCTGCCCAGCTGATCGGGGGTGAGGGCGTCGAGCAGCCCGTCGTCCAGCGCCGCGGCGGTGTGCACGACCGAGGTCAGCGGGTACTCGGCCGGTATTCCGGCGAGCAGGTCCGCGAGGGCGGCGCGGTCGCCGGCGTCGCAGGCCGCGACGGTGACGCGGGTGCCGAGAGCGGTCAGTTCGTCGCACAGCGCGGTCGCACCCGGGGCTTCGGGGCCCCGGCGGCTGACCAGCAGCAGGTGCTCGGCGCCGTCGCCGGCCAGTCGGCGGGCGACGTGACCGCCGAGGGCCCCCGTCCCGCCCGTGATGAGCGTGGTGCCCCTGAGGTCCCAGGTCCGGGAGCCGGTGGCTGCGCCGAGGCGGGCCCGGTTCAGCCGGCGTACGAAGGTTCCTGAGGGCCGGATGGCCAGCTGGTCCTCGTCCCCGGCGCCGCCGAGCGCACCGCTGAGCATCGCTCCCGTACGTGCGTCCAGTGTCGCGGGCAGGTCGATGAGGCCGCCCCACCGGTCGGGGTGTTCCAGCGCGGCGACGCGCCCCATGCCCCAGGCCATCGCCTGCTCCGCGCCGTCCGGCGCTTCGGCGGGCCCCACCTGGACCGCCCCTCGTGTGGCGCACCACAGCGGTGCGGGCACCCCGGCCTCGCCGAGAGCCTGGAGCAGCGCGACGGTGGCGGCGTAACCGCGTGGTACGTCGGGGTGGTCGGCGTGCCAGGCGCGGTCCAGGGTGAGCAGCGACAGGACTCCCTCGATACCGGAGGGCAGGTCGTGGCCGGCGAACAGGTCGCGGTGCAGCGCGCCCGCGTCGACGGTGACGGTATGGGTCCTGGCGCCGTGGGCGGCCAGGGCCTCGAGGCACGCCAGGACGAGTTCGTCCCCGTCGTGGCCCTCGGGCACGACGACCAGCCAGTGCCCGGAGAGACTGCTCGTCGCGGCTTCGGGCATGGGGCGCCAGGACACCTCGTAGCGCCAGTCGTCGACGGTGGAGAGCTCGCGGCTGCGTCGGCGCCAGGAGGAGAGTGCGGGCAGCATCGCCGTCAGAGCGGAGCGGGCTTCCTCGCCGCCTTCGAGGGCGAGGCTGTCGGCGAAGAAGCTGATGTCCTCCTGCTCGACGGCGCTCCAGAACTGTGCGTCGGCCACGGACAGTTCGTCGGCGGAGCCGGCGGGTGCGTCCATGACCGGGCGCAGGTCATCGATCCAGTACCGCTTCCGCTGGAAGGGGTAGGTGGGCAGGTCGAGGTGGGTGGGGGTGTGGTCCACGTACAGGGTCTTCCAGTCGGGGTCCACCCCGTTGACGTGTGCTTCGGCGAGGGAGGTCATGAAGCGCCGGGCCTCGTCCTCGTCCCGCCGCAACGTCCCCAACGCCACCGCGTCACTGTCGGCCGCCTCGAACGTCTCCTGCAGACCGAGCTGAAGCACCGGATGCGGACTGACCTCCACGAACACACGCTGCCCCGCGTCCAGCAGAGCCCTCGTCGTCTCCTCCAGACGCACCGTCCGGCGCAGGTTGGTGTACCAGTACTCACCGTCCATCCCCGCCGTGTCCAGCAACTCACCCGTCACCGTCGAATACAACGGCACCTTCGACGCACGCGGAGACAGATCCGCCAGCACCTCCAGCAGCCGGTCATGGATCCGCTCCACATGCGCACTGTGCGACGCGTAGTCCACATCGATGCGCTTGCAACGCACCTCGTCCGCCTTGCACGCAAGAAGCAACTCCTCCAGCGCGTCGTCGTCACCACTGACGACCACGGAGGACGGACCGTTCACCGCCGCCACCGAAAGCCGGCCCTCCCACTTGACCAGCCGCTCACGAAGCAGCTCCACCGGCTCCGCGACCGACACCATGCCGCCCAGACCCGACAACTCCACGATCGCCCGGCTCCGCAACGCCACCACCCGCGCACCGTCCTCCAAGGACAGCCCACCCGCCACACACGCAGCAGCGATCTCACCCTGCGAATGCCCCATCACCGCAGCAGGCACCACACCAGCAGCACGCCACACCTCGGCCAACGACACCATCACCGCCCACAACACCGGCTGCACCACATCAACCCGACCGAAACCAGGAGCACCCGACTCACCACGCAACACATCCAACAACGACCAGTCCGTGAACGGCTCCAACGCCGCACCGCACTCCGCCAACCGCTCCCCGAACACAACCGAGGACTCCATCAACCCCGCAGCCATACCCACCCACTGCGACCCCTGCCCCGGAAACACGAACACCGGACGAGTGGTCCGGGTGGCCGCGCCCTGGGTCACGTCCGGCGACTCGCGCCCCTCCGCGAGGGCCATGAGGGCGGACGTGTAATCGCCGGACGCGTCGGCCATGAGAGCGGCACGGTGGCTGAACCTCGCCCGGCGAACGGCGAGCGTGTAGCCGATGTCGGTCGTGGAGGTGTCCGGATGGCGTACCAGGTGGGCCTGAAGCTGCCTGGCCTGTTCCCGCAGGGCCTGTTCCGTACGGGCGGAGACGACCAGCGGCGGCTTCGCACTGTCCAGCGGTGCCCGGAGTGCCGGGGTGCCGGTCCGCTGCTCCTGCTCCTGCTCCTCCGGCGAAGAGGCCTGCTCCTCCACCGGCGGTGCCTGTTCGATGATGGCGTGGGAGTTGGTACCGCTGACGCCGAAGGAGGACACCCCTCCACGGCGTGGCTGCCCGGTCTCCGGCCAGGGTGCCGGCTCGGCGACGAGGGCCATGCCCCCGTCGACCCAGTCGATGAGTGTGGTGGGGTTCTCCACGTGGAGGGTCGGCGGCATCACGCCGCGCTGCACCGCCATCACCATCTTGATCAGTCCGGCGGCACCGGCGGCGGCCTGGGTGTGACCGATGTTCGACTTGACCGACCCGAGCCACACGGGGCGGCCTGCCGGACGGTCCTTCCCGTACGTGGCGGCGAGCGCCTGTACCTCGATGGGGTCGCCCAGGGTGGTTCCGGTGCCGTGCGCCTCGACGAGGTCGACCTGGTTGGCCGACAGCCGCGCGTCGGCGAGCGCCTGGCGGATGACGCGCTGCTGGGCGGGGCCGTTGGGCGCCGTCAGACCGTTGGACGCACCGTCCTGGTTGATGGCGGAACCGCGGACGACGGCGAGGACCGGATGGCCGTTGCGCCGGGCGTCGGACAGGCGCTCCACGAGGAACATGCCGATGCCTTCGCCCCAGCCGGTGCCGTCCGCGTCGGCGGAGAACGCCTTGCATCGGCCGCTGGTCGACAGTCCGCGCTGACGGCTGAACTCGGTGAAGGCACCGGGGCTGGACATCAGGGTGACGCCGCCCACGAGGGCCATCGAGCACTCGTCCCTGCGCAGGGACTGGCAGGCCATGTGCAGGGCCACCAGCGAGGACGAGCACGCGGTGTCCACGGTGACGGCCGGCCCGTTGAAACCGAAGGTGTAGGCGACGCGGCCGGAGGCGACGCTGCTGGTGTTGCCCACACCGAGATAGATCTCGGTTCCCTCCGGCGGGACGAACACCGTGCTGCCGTAGCCCTGGTAGGACGTGCCGACGAAGACCCCGGTCCGGGTGCCTCGCAGGGACGCCATGTCGATGCCCGCCCGCTCGACGGCTTCCCACGAGGCTTCGAGGACCAGACGCTGCTGCGGGTCCATGGCCAGTGCCTCGCGCGGACTGATGCCGAAGAACTCCGGGTCGAAGTCCGGTATGTCGTAGACGAATCCGCCTTCGAGCGTATAGCTGCGGGTCGGCTCGTCGGGGTCGCGGAAGAACAGGCCCTCGAAGTCCCAGCCCCGGTCCTCGGGGAACGGGGACAGGGCGTCGACCTGCGACATCATGATCTGCCACAGGTCCTCGGGGGCACGTACGCCGCCCGGGAAGCGACAGCTCATCGCCGTGATCGCGATGGGGTCGTTGTCCTTCTCCTCGGCAGCGCGCAGCTTGCCCCTGGTCTCCTGGAGGTCGGCGGTCACCCGCCGCAGGAAGTAGCGCAGCTTGTCGGTGTCGGTCGTGGCCTCGGTCATGGCCTGGGTTCCCCCTCGGAACGGTTCGTTCGGATGCGGTCGGCTGGTCACGAGATACCGAACTCCTTGCCGAGGAAGTCGAAGATTTCGTCGTCGCTGGCGGTGTCGAGGTCCTGCGGGGGTGCGGCGGGTGCGGACGCAACCCGGATGTCGCCCCAGTCGGCGAGCATGGCGTTGAGCCGCAGGGTGATCCGCGTGCGCCGGTCGTCGTCCGTGCCCACGGAACGGAGGAGGGCCTCGAGCCGGTCGATGCCGGCGAGCACGGGGGCGTCGGCCGCGCCGGTGTCGGGGACGACCTCGGTACGGAGGTGCGCGGCCAGTTCCGTCGGCGTCGGGTAGTCGAAGACGAGTGTCGCGGGCAGCCGCAGTCCGGTGGCGGCGTTGAGGCGGTTACGCAGATCGACGGCGATGAGCGAGTCGAATCCGAGCTTCTTGAACGCCATGTCCGGTTCCACCGCGTCGGCGGAGGCGTGACCGAGGACCGCCGCCGCATGGGTACGCACCAGGTCCAGGACCACGCGGTCGCGGTCCTCCTCGGACAGCCCTGCCAGTCGCTGTGCCAGCCCGACTCCCCCTGCGCCGGTGCCGTCCGAGTCGGCAGCGCGTGGCGCGGCCACGCGGACCAGCCGTCGCATCAGGGGCGGCAGCGCGCCTGCCGCCGCCTGGGCGCGCAGGGCCGCGAAGTCCAGCCGGACCGGCATCAGCAGAGCGTCGTCGGACGCCGTGGCGCGGTCGAAGAGAGCGAGTCCCTCCTCGGAGGAGAGACCGGTGACACCGCCCCCGCTCATCCGGCGTACCTCGGCGTCGCTGAGGTGCCCGGTCATGCCGCTGGCCTGCGCCCAGAACCCCCAGGCGAGAGTGGTGGCGGGGAGGCCGCTGGCCCTGCGGTGGTGGGCGAGGGCGTCCTGGTAGGCGTTGGCCGCCGCGTAGTTGCCCTGCCCGGAGCTGCCGAGGGTTCCGGCGGCCGAGGAGAACATCACGAATGCCGACAGGCCGCTGTCGCGGGTGAGTTCGTGGAGGTTGACCGCTGCGTCGACCTTGGGCCGCAGCACGGCGTCCACCCGGTCGCCGGTGAGGGACGTGATGACACCGTCGTCCAGGACTCCTGCCGCGTGTACGACGCCGGTCAGCGGGTGGGCTTCCTCGATGGTGCCGAGCGCCCGGGCCAGTTGGTCCCGGTCCGCCGCGTCGCAGGCGACGGCACGCGCGGTGGCGCCGGCGTCCCGCAGTTCGGCCAGCAGTTCGGCGGAGCCCTCGGCCGTCTCGCCCTGCCGGCTCAGCAGGAGCAGGTGGCGTACTCCGTGGTGGGTGACCAGATGACGGGCGAGCAGGCTTCCCAGGGTGCCTGTGCCGCCGGTGACCAGGACCGTTCCTGCGGTGTCGAAGACCTCACCGGTGACGGCTTCCGCCTCCGGTGACGTGCGTACCAGGCGGGGCAGCAGTACCGCCCCGTCCCGCAGCGCGAGCTGTGTCTCCGGCAGGGAGAGGGCCGCGGGCAGTGCGTGCCAGGATGCCTCGCTGTCGTCGGAGTCAACCAGGACGAAGCGGTCGGGGTGCTCGGCCTGCGCCGAGCGGACGAGGCCCCAGACCGGTGCAGTGGCCAGGCCGGCGACACCGTCGCCGGCGGTGGCCGCCACCGCGTCCGAGGTGTGGAACACCAGGCGGGTCGCGGCGAGGCGTTCGTCGCCCAGCCAGCTCTGGAGCAGGGCGAGCGCCGCGCGGGCGGCGGTGTGCGCACCGGCGGCCGCGCCATGGTTCTCGGGTGCCCCGATGCGTGCGATCACGGTGTCCGGCAGTGGACTGCCTGCGTCGACGGCCGCGAGGAGCGCGTCGAGGCCCGCGTGCCCGACTGCCTGGACGCCGGCTGCGGACAGGGCCGCGGGGTCGGTGCCGAGGACGGCCCATGGGCCCGTGGTGACGGGCTCGGCGGGCGTGGAGGGCCCCGGCTCCCAGGAGAGCCGGAAGAGGGAATCGCTCTCCTCGTGCGTGGCCGACCTCAGCTGCTGGGGGTCGACCGGCCGCATGTCGAGGGCGTCGACCGAGGCCACGGGCGCCCCTGTGCCGTCTGCCAGTTGGAACGCTATGCCGTTCGCACCGCTCGGGGAGAGCCGCGCCCGGAGGACGGACGCCCCGGTCGCGTACACGCTCACACCGCGCCAGGCGAACGGGAGCCTGGGCTTGCCGGCGTCCTCGCCGCGGCCCTGGCCGGGACCGAACGATCCGAGTCCCATGGCCTGCAGCGCGGCGTCGAACAAGGCGGGGTGCAGGGAGAAGCCGGCGGCTTCGGCCCGGCCGTCCTCCGGGAGGGCCACCTCCGCGTAGATGTCCTCGCCGGACTGCCAGGCGGCGCGCAGGCCCTGGAACATCGGCCCGTATCCGAAGCCGAGCCCGGCGGCCTGTTCGTAGACGCCCTCGAGCTCGAGTTCCGTGGCCCCGGTGGGAGGCCACGCGGTGAAGTCGAACGACGGTCCGGAGACGGTGCGGGTGGCGAGCACACCGGTGGCGTGTCGCCGCCAGGGGGTCTCGGCGAGGCCGCCGGCCTCGGCCGGACGGTCCGCCGGGCGGGAGTGGACTGTCAGTGGGCGGCGTCCGGTGGCGTCCGGTGCGCCGACGACCAACTGCACGTGCATGGCGCCGCGTTCCTGCAGGACGAGCGGCGCCTCGAGGGTGAGTTCCTCCACGAGGTCGCAGCCGACCTGCTGGGCCGCTCGCAGTGCCATCTCCACGAAGCCGGTTCCCGGGAGCAGGATCGTCTCCATGACGACATGGTCGCCGATCCAGTGCTGGGTCCGGGGAGACAGCCGTCCGGTGAACAGATAGCCGTCGGCGTCGGCGAGGGCCACTCCGGCGGCGAGCATCGGGTGGTCGGCGGTGCCGAGTCCGATCGAGGCCGGGTCTCCGGACGTGCTGTTCCGGATCGGCAGCCAGTACCGCTGGTTCTGGAAGGCGTACGTGGGCAGTTCGGCCAGGTGGACGTCTCGCCCCGCGAAGAGCGCGGTCCAGTCGAGGGGCACCCCGTGTACGTGAGCGGTGGCGAGCGAGGACAGGAACCGGTCGGGACCGCCCTCGTCGCGGCGCAGCGAGCCGAGGACGGCACCGTCGAGGCCCGCCTCGTCGAGGGTCTCCTGGAGTCCGACGGCCAGGACGGGGTGCGGGCTGATCTCGACGAACACCCGGTGACCGGAGCCGAGCAGGGCCTGGGTGGTCTCCTCCAGGCGTACCGTCCGGCGGAGATTGCCGTACCAGTACTCGGCGTCCATGACCGCGGTGTCCAGCAGTTCGCCCGTGACCGTCGAGTACAGGGGCACCTGCGACGTCCGCGGAGACAGGCCGGAGAGCACGGTGAGCAGGCGGTCGTGGATGCGCTCCACATGCGCGCTGTGCGACGCGTAGTCGACGTCGACGCGCTTGGCGCGGACCCCTTCGGCCGTGCAGGCGGCGAGCAGTTCGTCCAGGGCGTCGGCGTCACCGGAAACGACCACGGAGGACGGCCCGTTGACGGCGGCGACGGACAGGCGTCCCTCCCAGGGCGTGAGCCGGGCACGTACCTTCTCCGACGGCTCGGGTACGGAGGCCATTCCGCCCAGGCCCGACAGTTCCAGGATCGCCCTGCTGCGCAGCGCCACCACGCGGGCGGCGTCGTCGAGCGTCAGCGCGCCGGCGACGCAGGCCGCGGCGATCTCGCCCTGCGAGTGGCCGACGACGGCGGCCGGTTCGACACCGGCGGCACGCCATACCTCGGCGAGCGAGACCATGACGGCCCACAGGGCGGGCTGGACCACGTCGACGCGGTCGAGTCCGGGGGCGTCGGGCGTACCGCGCAGCACGTCGAGCAGGGACCAGTCGGTGTGCTCGGACAGGGCGGTGGCACACTCGCGGATCCGCTCGGCGAACACCGGGCTGCTGTCCAGGAGTCCGCGTGCCATGCCCGCCCATTGCGCGCCCTGGCCGGGGAACGCGAAGACGACCTTGGGCTGCTCGGCGGGGGCGACCGCCTGTGCGAGGCCGGGAGCTCCGCTGCCGTCGGCGAGGGCGGCGAGCGCGTGCAGGAGTTCGTCCCTGCCTGCCGCGACGACTGCCGCCCGGTGTCCGAAGCGGGTACGGGTCGTGGCCAGCGACCAGCCGGTGTCGGCCAGGACCGCGTCGTCGTGGGTCAGCAGGTGGCGGTGCAGGCGACCGGCCTGGTCGCTCAGGGCCTCGGCCGAGGTGCCCGAGAGCACGAACGGGACGGCCGCCGCTCCGAGGAACGACTCCTCGACCGTCGAGGGGGCGGCCTCGGTGTTCTGGGGGGCCTGTTCGAGGACGACGTGGGCGTTGGTGCCGCTGATTCCGAAGGAGGAGACGGCGGAGCGGCGCGGCCTGCCGGTGTCGGGCCAGGGCACCGCCTGCTGGAGCAGGGACACCGCTCCCGTGGACCAGTCCACGTGGGTGGTGGGCTCGTCGAGGTGGAGGCTTCGCGGCACCGTTCCCCGCCGCATCGCGAGGACCATCTTGATGATGCCGGAGACGCCGGCGGCGGCCTGCGAGTGGCCGATGTTCGACTTGATGGAGCCGAGCAGCACGGGCAGGGTCCGGTCGCCGCCGTAGGTGGCCAGCACGGCCTGTGCCTCGATGGGGTCGCCCAGTGGCGTTCCGGTGCCGTGCGCCTCGATGACGTCGACGTCCCGTGTGGTGAGCCCGGCGTTCGCCAGGGCCTGTCGGATGACGCGCTGCTGCGAGGGGCCGTTGGGTGCGGTCAGTCCGTTGCTGGCGCCGTCCTGGTTGATCGCCGACCCGCGGACCACTGCCAGGACCGGGTGGCCGTTGGCCCGGGCGTCGGAGAGTCGTTCGACGAGCAGAACGCCGACGCCCTCGCTCCAGCCGGTGCCGTCCGCGGATTCGGAGAAGGCACGGCAGCGGCCGTCGGAGGCGAGGCCGCCCTGCCCGCTGAGACCGGCGAACCCGGCCGGGGTGGCCATGACCATGACGCCGCCCGCCAGTGCCATCGAGCACTCGCCGTTCCGCAGTGCCTGGGCCGCCAGATGCAGTGCCACCAGGGACGAAGAGCAGGCGGTGTCGACCGTGAGGGCGGGTCCCTCGAGGCCGAGCGTGTAGGACACGCGGCCCGAGATGACGCTGGCGGTGGTGCCGGTCAGGATGTAGCCGGCGTTGTTGTCCTCGGCCTGTTGCAGCAGTCCGGTGTAGTCCTGGCCGCTGGAGCCGACGAAGACCCCGGTGCGGGTGCCGCGCAGGCCGGCCGGGTCGATGCCCGCCGCTTCGACGGCTTCCCAGGAGGATTCCAGGAGCAGCCGCTGCTGCGGGTCCATCGCGATGGCCTCGCGGGGCGATATGCCGAAGAACGCGGGGTCGAAGTCGCCCGGATCGGCGAGGAATCCGCCGGTCAGCCCTTCGATCTCCCAGCCCCGTGATTCCGGGACCTCCGTGATCGCGTCGCGGCCCTCGTCCAGCAGGCGCCACAGGTCCTCTGGCGTCTCCACGCCTCCGGGCAGCCGGCAGCTCATCCCGATGATGGCGATGGGTTCACCGCTGTCCGCGGCGTCGGCCCGCGGCGAGTCAGCACGGCCCGCGGGTACGGAACCGGCGACCAGTTCGGTGACGTGGTCGGCGAGCGCGGCGGGCGTCGGATAGTCGAAGACCAGGGTCGAGGGCAAGCGCAGCCCGGTGACCAGGTTCATCCGGTTACGCATCTCGATCGCGGTGAGCGAGTCGAAGCCCAGGTCGTTGAACGCCCGCTGGGCGCCGATCTCGTCGTGCTCCGCGTAGCCGAGGACGGCGGCCGCCTGGGTACGCACCAGGTCGAGGACGGCGGCCGCACGGCCGACGTCGTCGAGCGGTGCGAGCAGTTGCGCGAGTGTCTCCTCGGCGGAGCCCGGGCCGGCGCCGCTGTTCGCGGCGGGGCGCGCGGGGAGACGTACGAGGCCGCGCAGCATGGGCGGGACCGCTTCGACGGAGCCGGCTGCGCGCGCCCCGGACACATCGAGGGGGGCCGGCACGAGCAGGGCGTCGTCCAGCCTGCGGGTGGCGTCGAAGAGGGCCAGGCCCTGCGCGGACTCCATGGAGCCGACGCCGGACCGGCCGATGCGGCTCAGCTGCGTGTCGTCGAGGTTCGCCGCCATGCCGCTGCGGTCGGCCCACAGCCCCCAGGCCAGCGAGGTGGCCGGCAGTCCGCGGGCGCGGCGGTGCTGGGCGAGGGAGTCGAGGAAGACGTTGGCCGCGGCGTAGTTGCCCTGCCCGGCGCCGCCGAGGGTGGCGGCTACCGAGGAGAACAGGACGAAGGCACGGAGGTCCAGGTCCTGGGTGAGCTCGTGCAGTGTGACCGCCGCGTCCACCTTGGGGCGCAGTACGGCGGTGATGCGCTGAGGTGTGAGGGCGGGGAGGACGCCGTCGTCCGTGATGCCCGCGGCGTGCACGACCGCGGTCAGCGGGTGCGGTGCGGGAATCGCGGTCAGCAGGGCTGCGAGCTGTGCGCGGTCGGCCACGTCACAGGCCGCGACGGTGACGGTGGCGCCCAGCGCCGCGAGTTCGGCCTCCAGCTCGGCGGCGCCTTCCGCCGAGGGCCCGCGCCTGCTGACCAGGAGCAGATGGCGGATGCCGTGGGCGGTCACGAGGTGGCGGGCGAACAGCTTGCCCAGGGTGCCGGTGGCACCGGTCACCAGGACGGTGCCCGCAGGGTCGGCGAAGGGGACGACCGCCGTGTCGGCGGCATGCGCCCCGACCCGGGCGAGCCGGGGTACCCGTATCCGGCCGGCCCTGACGGCGAACTGCGGTTCGCCGTCGGCCAGCGCCTGGGGAAGCGTTCGGTGCGACGCGGGCAGCCCGTCGATGTCGGCCAGGGTGAACCTGCCCGGGTTCTCCGACTGTGCCGAGCGGACGAGACCCCACACGGTGGCCTGCGCGACGTCCTCGACCTCGTCCTCGTCGGTGGCGGCGACGGCACCGCGGGTGATGAGGACGATGCGGGTGTACGCGAACCTCTCGTCCTCGAGCAGGATCTGGGCGAGCGCCAGCACGCGGGCGACAGCCCCGTGCGCCGCCTCGACCGTGTCGGTGCCCGGTTCGGTCACACAAGGGACGAGGAGGGTGCCGGGTGCGGCGAGGCCGTCGTCGACCGCTGCGCCGAGTTCGTACAGGTCGGGGAACCGGCCGCCGGACGGGAGACCGAAGTCGCTGTCGCCCAGGACGATCCAGTCGCTGGTGTCGGGTTCCGTGCCGGTGCCCTGGACGACCGGCCAGTCGACCCTGAAGAGCGAGTCGTGGTGGGGGCTGCGGGACGTGTTGAGCTGCTCCGCGGAGACCGGGCGCAGCACGGTCGCCGCGACGGAGGCGACGGGCGCCCCGGTGTCGTCGGCGAGTGCGACGGACACGGTGTCGGTGCCGGTGGGCGAGAGCCGCACGCGGAGCGACGCCGCGCCGGCGGCGTACAGGGACACACCGGTCCAGGAGAACGGCAGCCGTTCCTGGCCGGGGCCGCCCTCGTCGCCGTTGCCCAGCATGGCCCGTGAGTGCATCGCGGCGTCGAACAGGGCCGGGTGCAGGCCGAACCGCTGTGCCTCGGTGGCGGGTTCATCGGGGAGGCGCACTTCGGCGAAGACGTCGTCGCCCTGCCGCCAGACGCCCTTCAGGCCCTGGAATGCGGGCCCGTAACCGTAGTTGGCGGCTTCGAGCTGGGCGTAGAAGTCGTCCATGGGTACCTGGACGGCGTTCCGGGGCGGCCACTCGGTGAAGGCGGACCAGTCCGGGGCAGCGGCCTGGCCGGGGGCCAGGATTCCGCCGGCGTTGCGGGTCCAGGTCTCGTCACCGTCCTGGCCGTCGGGGCGGGAGTACACGTACAGCGGACGGTGCCCGGTGTCATCGGGTGCCCCGACCGTCATCTGGACGGCGACGCCGCCTTCCTCGGGGAGGATGAGCGGCGCTTCGAGGTTGAGCTCGACGAGCTGGCCGCAGCCGACCTGGTCGCCCGCGTGGACGGCCAGTTCCACGAACGCGGTTCCGGGCAGCAGGGCGGTGCCCAGGACGGTGTGGTCGGCCAGCCAGGGGTGGGTGCCCAGCGAGAGCCTGCCGGTGAACAGCATGCCGTCGCCGTCGGCCAGGGTGACCGCGGCGCTCAGCAGCGGGTGTTCGGCCGCGCGCAGGCCCATGGCGGTGGCGTCACCGGCCCAGGCGGCGGACAGCTTCGGCCAGAAGCGCTTGCGCTGGAAGGCGTAGGTGGGCAGCACGGTGTTCCGGGCGCCCGTCCCTTCGTAGAACGCCTGCCAGTCCGGTCCGCTGCCGTGTACGTGCAGTTCGGCGAGGGCGGTGACCAGTGACCGCGCCTCGGGGCGGTCACTGCGCAGGGCGGGGAGGAACACGGGCCGGCCGGCTCCGGCGACGGTCTCCGTCAGGGCTTCCTGGCCCAGGGCGCTCAGTACGCCGCCCGGACCGATCTCGAGGAAGGCGGTGACTCCGTGGTCGAGGAGCGTCCGGACTCCGTCGTGGAAGCGGACGGCCTCGCGGACGTGGCGTACCCAGTAGCCGGGGTCGGCGATCTCCTTGGCACCGATGAGGGCACCGGTCAGGTTGGACACGATCGGCAGCTCGGGGGCCCTGAACTCGATCGTCCTGGCGAAGGCGCGGAACTCGTCGAGCATCGCCTCCATGTGCGCCGAGTGGAACGCGTGGCTGACCCGCAGCCTCTTGGTCTTGCGTCCCTGCGCCTCGAAGTGCGCGGCGATCTCCAGGACGGCGTCCTCGTCGCCGGAGACGACCACGGCGCGGGGGCCGTTGAGGGCGGCGATGGACACGCCCGTGCGCAGCAGGGGCTGCACCTCGTCCTCGGTGGCCTGGAGCGAGACCATCGCCCCGCCTCCGGGGAGCGCCTGCATCAGCCGTCCGCGGGCCGCCACCAGTGCGGCGGCGTCCTCCAGGGACAGCACGCCCGCCGCGTGAGCGGCCGACAGCTCGCCGATGGAGTGGCCCAGCAGGTAGTCGGGGCGGATGCCCCAGGAGGTGAGGAGGCGGAACAGAGCCGTCTCCACCGCGAACAGACCGGCCTGTGTGAAGACGGTCCGGTCGATCAGTCCTGCGGTGGCCTCGTCCGCGGGGTCCGCGGCGAGAACGACGTCCTTGACCGGCCGGTCGAGGTGCCGGTCCAGCTCGGCGCATACGGCATCGAACGCCTTGGCGAACACCGGGAACGCCTCGTACAGTCCACGGCCCATCCCGGGCCGCTGCGAACCCTGCCCGGAGAAGAGGAGGCCGAGCCGGCCGTTCTCCGGGGCAACGCCTTGTGCCTGTCCCTGGGCCGGAGTGCCGGCGACGAGCGCACGGAGGCCGCGCAGCAGGTCCTCGCGGGTCTCTCCGACGACGACGGCCCGGTGGTCGAGGGCCGCGCGGCCGGTGGCGAGCGAGAAGGCCAGGTCCAGAGGCGCCGCTTCGGAGATCTCCGCGTGCGACAGCACGTGGGCCGCCTGGCCCAGCAGTGCCTGCTCCGTCTTCCCGGAGACCGTCCAGACGAGCGTGGACGGCGCGCCGCTCTGCTCGGTCCGCACGGTCGGCTCAGGGCTCGGGGCTTCCTCGATGACCGTGTGCGCGTTCGTACCGCTCATGCCGAACGAGGAGATGCCGAACCGCTTCGGCCGCCCCGTCTGCGGCCAGTCCCTCTGCTCGGTCAGCAACTGGACGGCACCCGCCGACCAGTCGACGTGCGGCGTGGGCTCGTCGATGTGCAGCGTCTTCGGCAGCACGCCGTGACGCATCGCCTCGACCATCTTGATGATGCCGGCGACGCCGGCGGCGGCCTGGGTGTGGCCGAGGTTGGACTTGACCGAGCCGAGCAGCATGGGCTGATCGGTCTGCCGGTTCCGGCCGTAGGTGGCGAGCAGCGCCTGCGCCTCGATCGGGTCACCGAGCGTCGTACCCGTGCCGTGCGCCTCGACCGCGTCGACCTGGTCGGCGGTGAGGCCGGCGTTCGCCAGCGCCTCCTGGATGACGCGCTGCTGGGAGGGCCCGTTGGGGGCCGTGAGGCCGTTGCTCGCACCGTCCTGGTTCACGGCGGAACCGCGGACCACTGCCAGGACCTCGTGGCCGTTGCGGCGGGCGTCCGACAGTTTCTCCAGCAGCAGCAGCCCGGCGCCCTCGGCCCAGCCGGTACCGTCGGCGGCTTTGGCGAAGGCCTTGCAGCGGCCGTCGGTGGACAGCCCGCGCTGCGCGCTGAACTCGATGAAGGCACCCGGGGTCGACATCACCGTCACACCGCCGGCCAGCGCGAGAGAGCACTCCCCCTGACGCAGTGCGTGCGCGGCCAGGTGCAGAGCGACGAGCGACGACGAACACGCGGTGTCCACGGTGACGGCGGGGCCCTCGAGACCGAACGTGTAGGACACGCGTCCCGAGACCACGCTGGCCGCCGTGCCCGTCAGGCCGTAGCCCTCGACGCTGTCCGGGGAGAACTGCAGCAGGGAGGCGTAGTCCTGACCGCTGGAGCCGGCGAACACGCCGACCCGTGCGCCGGACAGCGAGAGCGGGTCGATGCCCGCCCGCTCGAACGCCTCCCACGCCGTTTCGAGGAGCAGCCGCTGCTGCGGGTCCATCGAAAGGGCCTCGCGGGGGCTGATGCCGAACAGGCCGGAGTCGAACTCCGCGACGCCGTCGACGAAACCGCCCGACCGGACGTAGGACGTGCCGGACTGCTCGGGGTCGGCGTCGTAGATCCGCCCGTTGTCCCAGCCGCGGTCGTCCGGGAACGGCGACATCGCGTCCGCGCCGGCGGCGACCAGGTTCCACAGGTCCTCGGGGCTCGCGACCCCTCCGGGGAACCGGCAGCTCATCGCGACGATCGCGATGGGCTCCTGCTCGCCGGCCTCCACCTCACGAAGGCGCTGCCGGGTCTGGTGGAGGTCGGCCGTCACCCGCTTGAGGTACTCGAGGAGCTTGTCGTCAGCCACCATTACCGCTAACCCCTTTGTATAGAACAGAAATACGGTGCCGACCCATCAGGAGGCCCCGAGCTCGTTGTCGATGAATGCCAGGACCTCGTCGGCCGATGCGGCCTGGAGCTTCTCGGCGACCGTGGCGGAGGCTTCGTCGCCCGTCGCGGGCTCCTCGTCCCAGCCGGAGAGGATGTCGCGAAGCCGTGCCCCGATCCGGTGGCGCGCGGTGCGGTCCGCCGAGAGGGACGCCAGGGTCTCCTCCAGCCTGTCCAGCTCGGCCAGTACGGGGACGGCCTGCGGCTCGGCGTTGTCGCCGACCTCGGTCCGCAGGAAGGCGGCCAGCGCCACCGGCGTCGGGTAGTCGAACGCCAGCGTCACCGGAAGACGCAGCCCCGTACGCGTGCTGAGCCGGTTGCGCAGCTCCACGGCCGTCAGGGATTCGAATCCGAGATCCCGGAAGGGCCGCTTCGCACCGACCGCCTCCATCTCGGTGTGACCGAGTGTCCCGGCGGCCTCGGTACGTACCAGCTCCAGGAGCATCTGGCCGAGTTCGACCTCGGACAGTTCGGCCGCCGTCTTCCGGAACACGGCCGCGCTGTCGGCGGCGCTGTCTCCAGCCTCTTCCGCCGCGCGCGCCAGCTCCCGCATCCGTGGGACGTCGGCGATCAGAGGACTGGGGCGCACCGCGGTGAGCGAAGGCCCGAAGAGTGCCCAGTCGATGTCCGCGAGCAGCAGGGACGTGCGGTCCTGCGCCACTGCCCGGCTCAGTGCGGGCAGTGCGGAGGCGGTCGGCAGAGACGCCAGGCCACGGCGGCTCATCCTTTCGACGAACGTGTCGTCGGAGGTGGCCGGGCCGCCGTCCGCCCACGGGCCCCAGGCGATGGCCGTGGCTGCCAGGCCTTGGGACCTGCGGTGCGCGGCGAACGCGTCGAGGTAGGCGCTTGCGGCGGCGAAGGCTCCTTGGCCGGCGCCTCCGACCGTGCCGGCGATGCCGGAGAAGAGCACGAAGGCGGTGAGGTCCAGGCCTTGCGTCACCTCCTGCAGGTTCCGGGCGCCGCCCACGTGCGCGCGCAGCGCGGCGGCCAGCCGCTCGGGCGTGAGTGCGCCCATGACGGCGTCGTCCAACTCTCCGGCGCCGTGGAGCACAGCGGTGATCCGGTCGCCGTCGGCCGTCAGCCGAGCGACCAGTTCGGCCAGTGCGTCACGATCCGCCACATCGCAGGCGGCCGCAGTGATCTCGGTGCCCGATCCGGCCAGCTCCTGGATCAGTTCGGCCGCACCGGGCGCATCCGCTCCCCTGCGTCCGATGAGCACGACGTGCTCTGCTCCGTGGCCGCAGAGCCAGCGGGCCAGCTGCCTGCCGATCGCTCCGGTCCCCCCGGTCACGAGCACGGTGCCTTCCGGCGTCCAGGAACGGCTCGACGCCACCGAGGGCGCGGGCAGCAGGCGGCGGGCGAACACTCCGCCCGGGCGCACCACGAGCTGGTCCTCGTCGCCGGAACCGGCGAGCAGACCGCACAGCCGTGACAGTGCGCGCTCGTCCGGTGCGTCGGTGAGGTCGATCAAACCGCCCCACCGCTCCGGGTGTTCGAGGGCGGCCACTCTGCCCATGCCCCAGACCAGGGCCTGCGCGGGGCTGATGGATCCGTCATGTCCACCTGTCTGGACGGCGCCCTGGGTCAGGCACCACAGGGGCGCTGCGACGGCTGCGTCCCCGAGCGCCTGCACGAGCGTCACGGTCGCGGCCAGACCGGTGGTCAGCTCCGGGGTTCCGGCGACCGGCTCCTCGTCGACGGAGCACAGGGAAAGGACTCCGGCGATTTCGTGGCGGTCGCCGAGTGTGGCGGACAACTGCAGGGACAGCGTCACCCGGTCGAGGACGTCTCCGGCGGCGCATCGCAGGACGTCGGCCCCTTGTGCGCGCATGGCGTCCGCGATGCGGGGGGCGAGTTCACCGCTCGCTCCGGTCGCCGATGCCACGAGCAGCCAGGTTCCGGCGAGGGAGGCTGATCCCTCTGCGAGTGGTGTCCAACTGGACCGGTAGCCCCATGAGTCGGTGGCGGATGCCTCACGGCGCTGCTTCCGCCAGGAGGACAGGGCGGGCAGGACCGCGCCCAGCGACTCCCCTTCGACGTCGAGGGTCCGGGCCAGTGTGTCGAGGTCGCCGTGTTCGACGGCGTCCCAGAACTGGGCGTCGACCGGGTCCACGACACCCGTAGCCGGGGCGGCCAGGGCTTCCGGCCAGTAATGCCGCCGCTGGAAGGCATAGGTCGGCAAATCGACATGGGCGGGAACCTGACCACCGAACAAAGTCTTCCAGTCGAGCTCGACGCCGTTGACGTGTGCCTCGGCCAGCGACGTCATGAGACGCCGGGCCTCGTCCTCGTCCCGCCGCAACGTCCCCAACGCCACCGCGTCACTGCCGGCCGCCTCGAACGTCTCCTGCAGACCGAGCTGAAGCACCGGATGCGGACTGACCTCCACGAACACACGATGCCCCGCGTCCAGCAGAGCCCTCGTCGTCTCCTCCAGACGCACCGTCCGGCGCAGGTTGGTGTACCAGTACTCGCCGTCCATCCCCGCCGTGTCCAGCAACTCACCCGTCACCGTCGAATACAACGGCACCTCCGAAGCACGCGGAGACAGATCCGCCAGCACCTCCAGCAGCCGGTCGTGGATGCGTTCCACGTGCGCACTGTGCGAGGCGTAGTCCACATCGATGCGCTTGCAACGCACCTCATCCGCCTTGCACGCATGGAGCAGCTCGTCCAGCGCGTCACCGTCACCGCTGACGACCACGGAGGACGGACCGTTCACCGCCGCGACCGACAACCGGTCATCCCACGCGACCAGCCGCGCCTCGACCTCCTGCGCAGGCTCCCCGACAGAGACCATGCCGCCCAGACCCGACAGCTCCACGATCGCCCGGCTGCGCAACGCCACCACCCGCGCACCGTCCTCCAAGGACAGCCCACCCGACACACACGCCGCAGCGATCTCACCCTGCGAATGCCCCAACACCGCAGCAGGCACCACACCAGCCGCACGCCACACCTCAGCCAACGACACCATCACCGCCCACAACACCGGCTGCACCACATCAACCCGGCCAAACCCAGGAGCACCCGACTCACCACGCAACACATCCAACAACGACCAGTCCGTATGCACCGACAACGCAGCCGCACACTCCCGCATCCGCTCCCCGAACACATCCGAGGACTCCATCAACCCCGCAGCCATACCCACCCACTGCGACCCCTGCCCCGGAAACACGAACACCGGACGCACCACACCATCAGCAACACCCCGCACCACACCCGGCCCCGACCGCCCCTCCACCAGGGCGCCCAGAGCCGAACCGAGCTCATCGGCACCTGCGGCGACGACCACCGCACGGTGCTCGAAGCGGGACCGGCTCAACGCCAGCGCGTGCGCGAGATCCCGCATAGGAACACCCGGCGTGCCCGCCACCGACTCCGCCAGACGCGCCGCCTGGTCCCGCAACGCCCCCTCCGACTTCCCGGACAGCACGAACGGCAACACGACATCGGCCGGAAGCCCGGCCCCCACGACAACTTCGTCGTCCGGCGCCTGCTCAAGAATGACGTGCGCGTTCGTCCCACTGATCCCGAACGACGACACCGCAGCACGCCTGGCCTCGCCCGACTCCGGCCACGCCACCGAGTCCGTCAGCAGCTCCACCGCACCCGCCGACCAGTCCACCTGCGAGGACGGAGTGTCCACGTGCAGGGTCCGAGGCAGCACGCCGTGGCGGATGGCCTGCACCATCTTGATGATGCCGGCGACGCCCGCGGCGGACTGCGAGTGGCCGATGTTCGACTTGACCGACCCGAGCAACAGCGGCCGGTCGTCCGGCCGCTCGCGTCCGTAGGTGGCGAGCAGGGCCTGTGCCTCGATCGGGTCACCCAGCTTGGTGCCGGTCCCGTGCGCCTCCACCGCGTCCACCTGTGCCGGGGACAACGCTGCGTTCGCCAGTGCCTGCCGGATCACGCTCTGCTGCGACGGACCGTTCGGCGCCGTCAGACCGTTCGACGCACCGTCCTGATTCACCGCCGAGCCACGTACGACCGCGAGCACCCGGTGCCCGTTGCGCCGTGCGTCCGACAGCCGCTCCACGAGCACCATGCCGACGCCCTCGGACCACCCCGTGCCGTCCGCCGCGTCGGCGAAGGCCTTGCACCGGCCGTCGGCCGCCAGACCTCGCTGGCGGGAGAACTCCGCGAAGATGCCGGGGTTCGTCAGCACTGTCACGCCGCCCGCCAGGGCCATCGAGCACTCGCCCGAGCGCAGGGCCTGTGTCGCCAGGTGCAGGGCGACCAGCGAGGACGAGCACGCCGTGTCGACCGTGACGGCGGGGCCTTCGAAGCCGAAGGTGTAGGAGACGCGACCGGAGATGACACTGGTCGCGTTGCCGGTGAGCAGGTGCCCTTCGGTTCCGTCCGGCAGTCTCATCCCGGCCCCGTAGCCGGACGAAGCGGTTCCTGCGAAAACTCCGATGTGGTCGCCCCGCACGGACACGGGGTCGATACCGGCGTGCTCGAAAGCCTCCCAAGAGACTTCGAGCAGCAGCCGCTGCTGCGGGTCCATCGCCACGGCCTCCCGGGGCGAGATCCCGAAGAACGCAGGGTCGAACTCCGCTACCTCGTAGAGGAATCCGCCCTCCAGCGTCGTGGACGCGCCGTCCTCGCCGCCTGCCGCGTAGAGACTGTCCAGGTCCCAGCCACGGTCGGTGGGGAAGCCGGCTATCCCGTCCCCGCCCGTGGTGACCAGTCGCCAGAGGTCGTCGGCGCTCGCCACCCCGCCGGCGTAGCGGCAGCTCATGCCGACGATCGCGATCGGGTCGTCCTCCGCGGCTTGGGCGGTCGGCAGGGCGACGGGGGTCTCGGGCTGTGTGCCCAGGACCTCTCCGAGTACGAAGTCCGACAGGGCCGTCGGAGTGGGGTAGTCGAAGATCAGTGTCGCGGGGAGCCGCAGGCCGGTGACCGCGTCGAGCCGGTTGCGCAGCTCCACGGCGGTCAGCGAGTCGAAGCCCAGCTCCTTGAACGGCCGGTCGACGCCCACCGATTCGGTACCGGTGTGACCGAGGACCGCAGCGACCTGGGCACGGACCAGGTCCAGCAGGACGGCGCCGCGCTCCTCACGGGTGAGCCCCGCGAGCTTCTGCAGCAGCTTGAGCGATCCGGCTACGGATCCCGCCCTGCGGCGCGGGCTCGTACGGACCAGTCCGCGGAAGACTCCCGCGAGCGCACCGACGGCGGCCTGGGCGCGCAGGGCCACGAGGTCCAGGTGTACGGGCACGAGCGCCGCATGGCCGCCGGTGAGCGCCGTGTCGAGGAGCGTCAGCCCTTCCTCGGCTGTCAGGGGCACCACGCCGGACCGGCTCATCCTGCTCGTGTCGCCGTCGTGCAGACGTCCGACCATGCCGTCCGCGAGGTCCCACGGCCCCCAAGCCAGCGACGTGGCGGCCAGCCCGCGGCCCGCGCGGTGCAGGGCCAGTGCGTCGAGGAAGGCGTTCGCCGCCGCGTAGTTGCCCTGCCCCAGAGAGCCGAAGGTTCCGGCGACCGAGGAGAACAGGACGAACATCGACAGGTCCAACTGCTCGGTGAGCTCATGGAGGTGTACTGCCGCGTCGACCTTGGGGCGCAGCACGGTGTCCAGTCGGTCGGCGGTCAGCGAGGAGACGACACCGTCGTCGACGACACCGGCCGCGTGCACCACGCCCGTCAGCGGGCGGTCGGCGGGGATCGCTGCGATGACCTCCGCCAACTGCCGCCGGTCGGCTGCGTCGCAGGCGGCCAGTGTCACTTCGGCGCCGGCCTCCGTCAGCTCGGCGGCGAGCTCGGCGGCGCCGGGTGCGTCGGGGCCTCGCCGACTGGTCAGTACCAGGCTGCGGACACCGTGCCGGGCCACGAGGTGCCGGGCGACCAGGGCGCCGAGGGCGCCTGTCGCCCCGGTCACCAGGACGGTGCCGTGCGGCATCGGGTCCGTTGCTGCCGGGCGTGGCGCCGGCCGGGTCAGCCGGGGCGCGAAGGCCCGGCCCGCACGGATCGCGACCTGGGGTTCGCCGCCCGCCAGCACGGCGGCCAGGGCGTCGGGCGAGTCGGTGTGGTCGTCAAGGTCGACGAGCAGCAGGCGGCCGGGGTTCTCCGACTGGGCGGACCGCACGAGCCCCCAGGCGGTGGCGCCCGCGAGGTCATGTGGTCCGCTGTCGCCGAGGGCGACCGCTCCCCGGGTCACGACGGCCAGGACGGCGTCGCCGAACCGGTCGTCGCTCAGCCACTCCTGAACGGTCGCGAGGACCGCGTGGCTGGTGGTGTGGGTACGGGAGGCGAGGTCGTCGTCGGCGACATCAGGGAAGCAGAGGACGACGTCGGGCGTCCCGTCGACGGAGGCGAGGTCCGCGTAGGCAGGTATGCCGAGCGGGGCGAGTGCGCCCGGCTCTCCCAGTACGGCCCAGGTACCCGGGGTGGCCCGGGACGGGAGCTGCACGGGTGCCCAGTCCAGAGCGAAGAGCGAATCCCTCTCGCCCGAGTCGGTCCGGAGTTGCTCGGGCGTCACCGGAGTCAGCACCACGGACTCCGCCGCGGCGACCGGCTCGCCGGTCTCGTCGGCCATGAGGACGGCTACACCCTGCTTCGCCGGACGAATCAGTACACGCAGCGTCTTCGCGCCCACTGCGGACAACGTCACGCCGGACCACGAGGACGGCAGGCCACCCGCTACCGGGTGGAAGGCGGCGGCCAGCAGGGCGGGGTGCAGTCCGAATCCCTGGGTGTCCGTGTCCTCCTCGAGTGCGACCTCGGCGAACAGCTCATCGCCTCGGCGCCACACCGCACGCAGTCCACGGAAGGCGGGACCGTAGTCGTGACCGGCGTCGGCCAGATCGTCGTACACGCTCTGCACCGACGCCGGGGAGGCGCCGTCCGGCGGCCACACCTCGAACTCGGCTGCCTGGTCACTGCTTTCCCGAGCCGAGGCCAGTACGCCTGCGGCGTGCAGAGTCCAGTCCGTCTCGGGGCCGCCTGCCGTGGAACGCGCGTACACCTCCACCTTGCGCTGTCCCGTGCCGTCGTCGGCCGAGACCAACAGCTGAACGCCGACCGACGTGTGCTCCGGCAGAACCAGCGGCGTGCGTACGGTCATCGAGTCCAGCAGCTCGGCGCCGAACTGTTCGCCCGCGTGGAGCGCGAGCTCGACGAAGGCCGCACTCGGGACGACCACGGAACCCAGCACCATGTGGTCACCGAGCCAGGGGTGGGATTCGACGGACAGTCGCCCGGTGAACAGAAACCCGTCGGTTCCTGCCAGCCTCACGCCGGCTCCCAGCAGCGGGTGGTCGGAACGGCCCATGCCGGCGGCCGCCATGTCCCCGAGGGGAGCCGCGGGCGCGGAGAGCCAGTACCGCTCGTGCTGGAAGGCGTAGGTCGGCAGGTCGATGCGTCGGGCGCCGGTACCGGCGAAGTACGCCGCCCAGTCCACGGCCGATCCGCGTACGTGGAGTTCGGCCAGAGCGGTGACGAGGGTCGTCGCCTCGTCGCGGTCCTTGCGCAAGGCCGGTACGAACACCGACTCCTCGACGCAGTCCTGGCCCACCGCGGACAGCACGCCGACCGGGCCCAACTCCAGGAAGGTAGTAACACCTTGGTCCTGGAGGGCCCGCATCCCGTCGACGAAGCGGACGGCCTCGCGGACGTGACGCACCCAGTAGTCCGCCGAGCACATCTCGTCACCCGACACCACCAGTCCGGACACGTTCGAGACGATGGCGATTCCGGGCGCATGGAAGGTCAGGCCTTCCGCGACCGTGCGGAACTCGTCGAGCATGGCGTCCATACGGGGCGAGTGGAACGCGTGACTGACACGGAGCCGCTTCGCCTTACGACCCCGCGCCTCGAAGTGGGCAGAGATCGCCAGGACGGCGTCCTCGTCCCCCGAAATGACGGTCGAAGAGGGCCCGTTGAGGGCGGCGATGTCGACGCCGTCGGTCAGCAGTGGCAGGACCTCGTCCTCCGATGCCTGGAGCGACACCATCGCCCCACCCGCCGGCAGATCCTGCATCAGACGACCGCGGGCCGCGACCAGCTTCGCCGCGTCCTCGAGTGAGAGCACCCCCGCCACATGCGCGGCCGACAGCTCACCGATGGAGTGCCCCAGCAGATAATCCGGCTTCACACCCCACGCCGACACCAGACGGAACAACGCCACTTCGAGCGCGAACAGACCCGCCTGCGTGAACTGCGTCTGATCCAGAAGCTCACCACCCTCGAACACCACATCCCGCACCGAACGGTCCACGTGCCGGTCCAGTTCCACACACACGGCATCAAAGGCCTCGGCGAACACCGGGTAGGACGTGTACAGCTCACGGCCCATACCCGACCGCTGCGCACCCTGACCCGAGAACAACACCGCCAGACCACCGGTCACGGTCGAACCGCGTACCACCCGGTCGCCGATGACCACGGCACGGTGATTCATCACCGCACGCGTCGTGACCAGCGAGAACCCGACATCCACCGGGTTCTGATCCGCGGCGAATGCCGACAACCGCTCCACCTGCGCCGAAAGACCCGCCTCGGACTTCGCCGACACCACCCACGGCACCACCGGCAACACCGCGTCAGCGGCGTCTTCCGTCGCCTCGGTCGCCGGAGCCTGCTCCAGGATCACATGTGCGTTCGTGCCACTGATCCCGAACGACGACACCGCGGCACGCCGCGCCTCACCCGTCTCCGGCCAATCCACCGACTCCGTCAGCAGCTCGACCGAACCGGCCGACCAGTCGACGTGCGACGTCGGCTCGTCCACGTGGAGGGTACGGGGCAGCAGGCCGTGACGCATGGCCTGCACCATCTTGATGACCCCGGCCACGCCTGCGGCGGCCTGCGTGTGCCCGATGTTCGACTTGATCGAGCCGAGCAGCAGGGGACGGTCGTCCGGCCGTTCCTGCCCGTAGGTCGCCAGCAGCGCCTGCGCCTCGATCGGGTCACCCAGCCGCGTGCCCGTACCGTGCGCGTCGACGGCGTCGATGTCCCCTGCGGCGACTCCCGCGTTCGCCAGTGCCTGCCGGATGACCCGCTGCTGCGAAGGCCCGTTCGGGGCCGTCAGACCGTTGGACGCACCGTCCTGGTTCACCGCGGATCCGCGTACGACGGCGAGCACCTGGTGCCCGTTGCGCCGCGCGTCCGACAGCCGCTCCACCAGCACCATGCCGACGCCCTCGGACCACCCCGTGCCGTCCGCCGCCTCGGCGAACGGCTTGCAGCGGCCGTCCGGCGCCAGCCCGCGCTGACGGCTGAACTCGATGAAGATGCCCGGGTCGGCCATGATCGTGACACCGCCGGCCAGCGCCATGGTGCACTCACCCTGCCGCAGCGCCTGCACGGCGAGGTGCAGGGCCACCAGTGAGGACGAGCAAGCCGTGTCCACCGTGACTGCGGGGCCCTCGAGGCCGAAGGTGTACGACACCCGGCCGGACACCACGCTGGTCGCGCTGCCGGTCAGGGCGTTCCCCTCGAACCCTTCGGGCAGCTGTGCCCCGGCCCCGTACGCGGAGGACGACGCACCGGCGAACACACCCGTCGCGCTGCCGCGTACGTCAGCGGGGTCGATACCCGCGTGTTCGAACGTCTCCCAGGCGGTCTCCAGCAGCAGGCGCTGCTGCGGGTCCATTCCGAGGGCCTCACGCGGTGAGATGCCGAAGAAGCCTGGGTCGAAGGCGCTCGCACCGGTCAGGAAGCCGCCGTCGCGCACGGTGGTCAGCAGGTCGGTGGCGCCCTCCGGCGACGGGCCGTTCAGCCGGTCGGCGTGCCAGCCACGGTCGTCCGGGAAGCCGGTGATCGCGTCACCGCCGTCGAGAAGGAACCGCCACAGGTCGTCGGGCGAGTTCACCTCGCCGGGGAACCGGCAGCTCATGCCCACGATCGCGATCGGATCGTCATCGGCGGCGGTGAGGGGCGCGCCCGTGGTCTCCGGTACGACGACGCCCCGGATCTCCGCCAGCAGGAATCCGGCGAGTGCGGCGGGGGTGGGGTAGTCGAAGACGAGGGTCGCGGGCAGCCGGAGACCCGTCGCGGCGTTCAGCCGGTTGCGCAGCTCCACCGCTGTCAGGGAGTCGACCCCCAGGTCCTTGAACTGCTTGTCGCCGTCGACCGTCTCGGCCCCCGCATGGCCGAGTACGGAGGCAGCCTGGGTGCGTACGAGGTCCAGCAGTTCCTGGTCGCGCTCCTGCGGGGCGAGTCCCGCGATGCGCTGCCCCAGGGTGGGCGCGCCCGTGGTGACGGCCGCCGGAGCCCGGCGCCGGCCCGGGGTACGGACCAGTCCTCGGAAGACTCCCGGCAGTGCACCCGCGACGGCCTGCGCCTGGAGGGCTGCGAGATCCAGGCCGACCGGCACCAGCGCCGCCCGTGGAGAGGCCAGCGCGGCGTCGAGGAGGGCGAGGCCGTGCTCGTCGCCGAGCGGCAGGACGCCGGAGCGGACCATCCGGTCCACGTCGGAGTCGTCGAGTCGTCCCAGCATGCCGTCCGTGGTGGCCCAGGGGCCCCACGCCAGCGAGGTCGCCGCCAGCCCCGCGCTGCGGCGCTGCTGGGCGAGACCGTCGAGGAAGGCGTTGGCCGCCGCGTAGTTGGCCTGCCCGGGTCCGCCGAAGACGCCGGCCACCGAGGAGAACGTGACGAACATCGACAGGTCGAGCCCTGCGGTCAGTTCGTGCAGGTGGACCGCGCCGTCGACCTTGGGTCGCAACACGGTGTCGAGGCTCTCGCTCGTCATCGACGACACCACACCGTCGTCGAGGACACCCGCGGCGTGCACGACACCGGTCAGCGGCCTGTCCTCGGGCACGTCGGCCAGGACTGCCGCCAGCCGGTCGCGGTCGGTGACGTCACAGGCGGCCAGCACGACGTCGGCGCCGGCCTTGGTCAGTTCGGCGGCGAGCGCGGCGGCATCGGCGGCCGTTGCGCCGCGGCGGCCCGTCAGGACGAGGCTGCGCACACCGTGCTCGGCCACGAGGTGGCGTGCCACCAGTCCGCCGAGGGCACCGGTGGCTCCGGTCACCAGGACCGTCCCGTGCCGCTCGACGGGTTCGGGCACGGTCAGGACGACCTTGCCGACATGGCGTGCCTTGGCCAGGAAACGGAACGCCTCGGGCGCCTGCCGGACGTCCCACGTACGGATCGGCAGCGGCTTGAGCGCTCCGCTGTCGAAGAGCGCGAGTACCTCGGCCATCAGCTGGCCGATCCGCTCGGGACCGGCCTCGATCAGATCGAAGGCCTGGTAGGCGACGCCGGGGAAGGTCTCGGCGATCACCTCCGCGTCACGGATGTCGGTCTTGCCCATCTCCATGAACCGGCCGCCGCCCGGCAGCAGGCGCAGCGACGCGTCCACGAACTCCCGGGCGAGGGAGTCCAGGACGACGTCGACACCGCGGCCTTCGGTGGCGTCGAGGAACTGTCGTTCGAAGTCGATTGTGCGTGAGGAGGCGATGTGCGCGTCATCGACTCCGAGCGAGCGCACCACGTCCCACTTCCCGCTGCTCGCGGTGGCGAAGACCTCGGCGCCCAGGTGCTGCGCAAGCTGCACGGCGGCCATGCCGACGCCACCGGCGGCGGCGTGCACGAGGACCGACTCGCCGGGCTGCAGTCGCCCCAGGTCCACGAGTGCGTAATAGGCGGTCATGAAGACCACCGGGGCCGACGCCGCCTCGGTGAAGGACCAGCCGTCCGGGATGCGGGCGAGTGTGCGGCGGTCCGTCACCGCGACCGGTCCGAACGCACCGGAGAACAGACCCATCACGCGGTCGCCGGGCTCCAGCCCGGTGACGCCGGGTCCGGTCTCCAGGACGATGCCGGCACCCTCGATACCCATGGTGGCGTCACCGGGATAGACGCCGAGCGCGATCAGCACGTCGCGGAAGTTCAGGCCCGCGGCACGCATGCCGACCCGTACCGCCCCTGGGGCGAGGGGCTCGACGGCATCGGGGCACGCGGCGAGTGTGAGGTTTTCGAGGGTCCCCTTGTCCGTGATGTCCAGCCGCCACGGACTGCTCCCCGACGGCGGTACGAGGGCTTCCCCGGCCGAGGTACGGCCGAGCCGGGGTACGAACACGTCACCGGCGCGGATGGCCAGCTGCGGCTCACCCGTGGCCAGTGCGGGGAGCAGCGTGGCGTGGGAGTCGTCCAGGTCGACGAGGACCAGTCGGCCGGGGTTCTCGGACTGCGCCGAGCGGATCAGCCCCCAGGCCGCCGCTCCGGCCAGGTCGGACAGCTCGTCCTCACCGCGGGGCACGACCGCACCGCGGGTCGCGATGACCAGCAGGGCGTCGGCGAATCGGGGATCGGCCAGCCACTGCTGGACCAGCTCGAGCAGCTCCCGCACGCTCCGGCGCACGTCGGACGCCAGATCGTCGGAGGCATCGGCGCGGTGGGTGACGAGGACGAGGTCGACGGCCGGGTCCACGGCTGCCAGGTTCTCGTAGGGTTCGGCGCCCAGGGCCACCGGCCAGTCCTCGCCGAGCACCGCCCACCGTCGGGCGGGGCCGTCCGACGGCAGGGGAGGCACGGGGAGGGGCGACCATTCGAGGTGGAACAACGCGTCCTGTCCGGCTCCGGGCGCCGCCAGTTGGGCTGCGGTCACCGGACGCAGTACCAGCGATTCGACGTGGGCGACCGGGGAACCGGAACCGTCGGCGGCCACGAGGCGGATACCCGACCCGGTGGGGGTGATCCGCACCCGCAGCGCGGATGCGCCGACCGCGTACAGGGAGACGCCGGACCATGCGAACGGCAGACCGACCCCCGTTGCGTCGCCCTGGGACGCGCTGCCACCGTTCAGCCCCATCGCGTGCAGGGCGGAGTCGAGCAGGGCTGGATGCAGACCGAATCGTTCGGCCTCGGCGCCGTCGGGCAGCGCGACCTCGGCGAAGATCTCCTCACCACGGCGCCACGCGGCCCGCAGCCCCTGGAACACGGGGCCGTAACCGTAGCCGTGCTCGGCGAGACCCTCGTAGTGCCCGTCGACGGAGACGGC
This sequence comes from Streptomyces sp. NPDC005752, assembly GCF_040630715.1. Taxonomy (NCBI): domain Bacteria; kingdom Bacillati; phylum Actinomycetota; class Actinomycetes; order Kitasatosporales; family Streptomycetaceae; genus Streptomyces; species Streptomyces sp. NPDC005752. Next base: position 47,740 of record NZ_JBEXYB010000049.1, read on the forward strand.
GACGGCGTCCCGGGGCGGCCACTCGGCCAGCTCCGGATCGGTGGCCTCGGAACCCGCGGGGGCCAGCACACCGGCGGCGTGCTGCTGCCACGGAAGGGCGTCGTCCTGGCCTTCGGCGGGCCGGGAGTACAGGGCGACGGGGCGCTTGCCCTCCGCGTCCTGTGCACCCACCGTCAGTTGAACGGCGACTCCGCCCTGCTCGGGGAGTACCAGCGGTGCCTGAAGTGTCAGTTCCTCGAGAAGGCCGCAACCGACGTGTTCGCCGGCTTGCAGGACGAGCTCCACGTGGGCGGTGCCCGGAAGCAGGACCGCACCCAGTACGGCGTGGTCGCCGAGCCACGGATGTGTCTGCAGCGACAGGCGACCCGTCATGATCAGCCCGTCCGCGTCGGCCCGCGTCATCGCAGCACCGAGCATGGGGTGCCCGACCGGGCGCAGTCCGAAGGCGGACACGTCACCGAGCCACCGCGCTGCGGCGGCGGGCCAGTAGTGCTCGCGCTGGAAGGCGTAGGTGGGGAGGTCGATACGGCGGGCGCCGGTGCCTGCGAAGTACGCCGCCCAGTCCACGGCCGATCCGCGTACGTGAAGTTCGGCGAGCGCGGTGACCAGCGTCGTCGCCTCGTCACGGTCCTTGCGCAGGGCCGGTACGAACGCCGAGTCCTCGACGCAGTCCTGGCCCATCGCTGACAACACCCCGTCGGGCCCCAACTCCAGGTAGGTGGTGACACCTTGGTCTTGGAGGGCCCGCATCCCGTCGACGAAGCGGACGGCCTCGCGGACATGACGCACCCAGTAGTCCGCCGAACAGACCTCGTCGTCCGACACCACCAGACCGGACACGTTGGAGACGATCCCGATGCCGGGCGGGTTGAAGGTGAGGCCCTCCGCGACCGTGCGGAAGTCGTCGAGCATGGCGTCCATGCGGGGTGAGTGGAACGCGTGACTGACGCGAAGCCGCTTGGTCTTGCGACCTTCCGAATCGAAGTGCGCGGCGATAGCCAGGACCTCTGACTCATCACCCGAAATCACCGTCGCGGACGGCCCGTTGAGGGCGGCGATCGAGACACCGTCGGTCAGCAGCGGCAGGACTTCGTCCTCCGACGCCTGGAGCGACACCATCGCCCCACCGGTCGGCAACGCCTGCATCAGACGACCCCGGGCCGCGACCAGCTTCGCCGCGTCCTCGAGTGAGAGCACGCCGGCCACATGCGCGGCGGACAGCTCACCGATGGAGTGCCCCAGCAGGTAGTCCGGCTTGACGCCCCAGGCCGACACCAGACGGAACAGGGCCACTTCGAGCGCGAACAGACCCGCCTGCGTGAACTGCGTCTGATCCAGCAGCTCACCACCCTCGAACACCACGTCCCGCACCGTCCGGTCCAGATGCCGGTCCAGCTCCGCACACACCGCGTCGAACGCATCCGCGAACACCGGATACGCCCCGTACAACTCACGGCCCATACCCGAGCGCTGCGCACCCTGACCCGAGAACAACACACCGGTCCGGCCCGACGTCACCGCACCCGTGACCGTCCGGTCCCCGATGACCACCGCACGGTGCTCCAGCACCGCACGCGTTGTGACCAGCGAGAACCCGACGTCCACCGGATTCCGGTCCGCGGCGAACTCCGACACGCGCTCCACCTGCGCGGCAAGCGCATCGGCCGTCTTCGCCGACACCACCCACGGCACCACCGGCACCACCGTGCCCACGGCGCTCTCTGCCGCCTCGGCCGCGGGAGCCTGCTCAAGGATGATGTGCGCGTTGGTCCCGCTGATACCGAAGGACGACACACCTGCCCGCCGCGGCTCAGTCGTCTCCGGCCATTCCACCGACTCGGTCAGCAGCTGCACCGCGCCGGCCGACCAGTCCACGTGCGACGACGGCGCGTCGACGTGCAGGGTCTGCGGCAGCACACCGTGCCGCATCGCCAGCACCATCTTGATGATCCCGGCCACCCCGGCGGCTGCCTGGGTGTGGCCGATGTTCGACTTGATCGAGCCCAGCAGCAGGGGGTGGCCGTCCGACCGCCCCTGCCCGTAGGTCGCCAGCAGCGCCTGCGCCTCGATCGGGTCACCCAGCGTCGTCCCCGTGCCGTGCGCCTCGACCACGTCGACCTGCGCCGGCTCCAGATCGGCGTTGGCCAGAGCCTGGCGGATGACTCGCTGCTGCGAAGGACCGTTCGGCGCCGTCAGACCGTTCGACGCACCGTCCTGGTTCACCGCGGAGCCGCGTACGACGGCGAGCACCTGGTGCCCGTTGCGCCGCGCGTCCGACAGTCGCTCCACCAGGAGCATGCCCACGCCCTCGCCCCAGCCGGTGCCGTCGGCCGCCTCGGCGAACGCCTTGCACCGGCCGTCCACCGCGAGGCCGCCCTGGCGGGAGAACTCCACGAAGGCACCCGGCATCGACATGACGGTCACACCACTGGCCAGGGCCATGGTGCACTCGCCCTCCCTCAGCGCCTGCACCGCAAGATGCAGGGCTACCAGGGACGAGGAGCACGCTGTGTCCACGGTCACCGCCGGGCCTTCGAGACCCAGGGTGTACGCGATGCGTCCGGAGAGAACGCTGGCAGAGCTACCAGTGGCGCCGTACCCGACAACGGAGTCGCCCGCGCCGCCCAGCACGTAGCCGTAGTCCTGGCCGTTGGTTCCGGTGAACACACCCACCCGGTCACCCTTGAGTGAGGTCGGGTCGATGCCCGCTCGCTCGAAGGCCTCCCATGACGCCTCGAGCAACAGTCGCTGCTGGGGATCCATCGCCAGCGCCTCGCGCGGCGAGATCCCGAAGAAGCCGGGGTCGAACTCCGCCGCGTCGTGTAGGAATCCGCCTTCGGAGACGTACGACGTCCCGACGCTCTCGGGGTCCGGGTCGTAGAGCGCGCCCACGTCCCAGTTACGATCCTCCGGGAAGCCGGAGATGCCGTCGCCGCCGGACTCGAGCAGGGCCCACAGCTCCTCGGGCGTCGCGACACCGCCCGGGAACCGGCAGCTCATACCGACGATGACGACGGGGTCCTCGGCATACTCCCTGGTCACAGACGCCGTGACCTGGATGTCCGGAGCCTCGCCGAACACCTCTGTGCGGATGTGGCCGGCGAGCACCGCCGGATTCGGATAGTCGAAGACCAGCGTCGAGGGCAGGGACAGGCCGGTAGCCGCAGTCAGTCTGTTGCGCAGCTCCACAGCGGTGAGCGAGTCGAAGCCGAGCTGCTGGAACGCACGGTCGGCGGGGACCTCTTCAGCGCTTCGGTGTCCCAGTACGGCAGCGGCTTCGCGCCGGACGAGTTCGAGCAGTTCCGCGTCACGCTCAGGCGTGGAAAGCCCTGCCAGGTGCTGCTTGAAGGCTGAGTCCTCCACGGGAGCATCGGCGCGCTCGAGGATCTGCCTCACCTCGGGCAGGCCGTCCAGGAGCGGGCTCGGCCGCACGGCGGTGAAGGCGGGTGCGAAGCGTTCCCAGTCCACATCGGCGACCGCGACGTGCACGTCGCCTTCGGTGAGCGCCCGGTGGAGAGCGGTGATCGCCGTCGCCGGAGCCATGGTGGAGAGTCCGCGCCGCCGCAGTTCGGCTTCGCCGATGTCCTCGATCATGCCGCCCTGGCCCCAGGGGCCCCAGGCGATGGAGGTGGCGGTCAGCCCACGGGCCCGTCGGCTCTCGGCCAGGCCGTCCAGGTGCGCGTTGGCCGCCGCGTAGGCGGCGTGACCGCCGCTGCCCCAGACGGCACTGATCGAGGAGAACAACACGAACGCGTCGAGTGGCCGGTCGCCGAAGACCGCATCCAGGTTGTCCGCGCCCGTCACCTTCGCACGGAGCACCTCCGTGAACTCATCAGCGGTCATGCCCACCAGGCCGGTCATCTGACCGACACCGGCCGCGTGGAACACGGAACGCACCGGACCGCCGGCAGCCTCAACCTCGGCCACCAGCCCAGCCAGAGCATGACGATCACTCACGTCACACGCAGCGACCACCACCTCCGCACCCAGTGCCTCGAGCTCCCCCACCAACTCCACCGGAGCCGAACCACCACGACTCACCAACACCACACGGCCGGCACCCTCACCCACCACCCACCGGGCCACATGCCCACCCAACGCACCCGAACCACCCGTCACCAACACCGTCCCACCCACCACCACACCGGACGACACCCCAGAACCCGTCCCCGGCGCACGCACCACACGACGCCCGAACACACCCGAACCCCGCACCGCAACCTGATCCTCACCACCCCCACCAGCCAGAACCCCACACAACCGGCCCAG
>NZ_JBEXYB010000050.1:0-47851 GCF_040630715.1 Streptomyces sp. NPDC005752
CATCGCGGGCGTCAAGTTCGCGATCATGGGCGGCGACGAGAAGTGCACCGGTGACTCCGCCCGCCGCCTCGGCAACGAGCCGCTGTTCCAGCAGCGGACCGGTGGGGCGGCTCAGCCGTGCCAGGAACGCCACAGCGCCGCGTACGCGCCGTCCGCCGCCACCAGTTCGTCGTGACTGCCGAGTTCGCTGATCCGGCCGTCCTCGACCACCGCGATCACATCCGCGTCGTGCGCGGTGTGCAGCCGGTGCGCGATCGCCACGACCGTGCGGCCGTCCAGCACCCGTGCCAGCGAACGCTCCAGATGACGGGCGGCCCGAGGGTCCAGCAGCGAGGTCGCCTCGTCCAGCACCAGCGTGTGCGGGTCTGCCAGGACGAGACGCGCCAGGGCGATCTGCTGCGCCTGCGCCGGGGTGAGGGCCAGGCCGCCCGAGCCGACCTCCGCGTCCAGTCCCTTCTCCAGGGCCTTCGCCCAGCCGTCCGCGTCCACGGCGGCGAGCGAGGCCCACAGCTCCGCGTCCTCGGCGTCCGTGCGCGCGAGCAGGAGGTTGTCACGCAGGGAGCCCACGAACACGTGGTGCTCCTGGTTGACGAGAGCCACATGGCTCCGGACCCGCTCCGCCGTCATCCGGGACAGCTCGGCGCCTCCCAGCGACACCGAGCCCTCCCGGGGAGCGTAGATGCCCGCCAGCAGCCGGCCCAGGGTGGACTTGCCCGCACCGGACGGCCCGACCAGCGCCAGCCGTGTGCCCGGGGCGACGTCCAGCGACACCTTGTGCAGGACGTCGACGCCCGCGCGGTAGCCGAAGCGCACCTCCTGCGCCCTGACCTCCCGACCGTCGGGACCGACGAGGTCGTCACCCGCGTCGGGCTCGATCTCCCGTACGCCGACAAGCCTCGCCAACGACACCTGGGCGACCTGCAGCTCGTCGTACCAGCGCAGGATCAGGCCGATCGGATCCACCATCATCTGCGCCAGCAGCGCCCCCGTCGTCAGCTGTCCGACGGTGATCCAGCCCTCGATCACGAACCAGCCGCCGAGCATCAGCACCGCGCCGAGGATCGTCACGTAGGTGGTGTTGATGACCGGGAACAGGACCGAGCGCAGGAACAGGGTGTAGCGCTCCCAGGCCGTCCACTCCCTCACCCGCCGGTCCGACAGCGCGACCCTGCGGGCCCCCAGCCGGTGGGACTCGACAGTACGTCCCGCATCCACGGTCTCGGCGAGCACGGCCGCGACCGCCGCGTACCCCGCTGCCTCCGAACGGTACGCGGAGGGCGCCCGCCTGAAGTACCAGCGGCAGCCGGTGACCAGCACCGGAAGCGCGATCAGCACGGCCAGCGCCAGCGGCGGGGCGGTGACGGTCAGCGCGCCGAGCAGCAGCCCGGCCCAGACCACACCGATCGCCAGCTGCGGGACGGCCTCGCGCATCGCGTTGGCCAGCCGGTCGATGTCCGTCGTGATCCTGGACAGCAGGTCCCCGGTGCCGGCCCGTTCGAGGACGCCGGGCGGCAGCCCGACCGACCGGACGAGGAAGTCCTCGCGCAGGTCGGCGAGCATCTCCTCGCCGAGCATGGCCCCGCGCAGCCGCATCGTCCGCGTGAAGACGGTCTGCACGATCAGCGCCACGGCGAACACGGCGGCCGTGCGCTCCAGATGGAGGTCCGTCACCCCGTTGGAGAGGTCCTCGACGAGCCCGCCCAGCAGGTAGGGCCCGGTGATCGACGCGATCACCGCGACCGCGTTGACCGCGATGAGCACGGCGAAGGGCTTGCGGTGACGCCGCAGCAGAGCGCTCACGTACACCCGTACGGTCGTCGGCGTACCGACCGGCAGAGTCGTCGCCGACTCCGGTGCGGCCGGGTCGTACTCAGGTCGTGCCAGGCCGGTCATGCCGTCTCCTCGATTTCCTCGACCGCCCGGCCCGGCCGGAGGCCGTCGACCGCGGTGAGCCCGTCGTGTGCGGCCGGCGCGGCGGCCTCGGCCTCGGTGTCACGGGTCACGACCGCCCGGTAGCGCGGTTCGCCCCGCAGCAGTTCGCGGTGCGTGCCCACCGCCGCGACCGTGCCTCCGTGCAGGAGCACGACGCGGTCGGCGAGGTCCAGCAGCAGCGGGGACGAGGCGAACGCCACCGTCGTACGGCCCCGTCGCAGCTGTTCGATGCCTGCGGCGACCCTCGCCTCCGTGTGCGAGTCCACCGCGGACGTCGGCTCGTCGAGGACGAGCGCCTCCGGGTCGGTGACCAGCGAGCGTGCCAGGGCGAGCCGCTGCCGCTGGCCACCGGACAGGGACCTGCCGCGCTCGGTGATCCGTGTGTTCATCGGGTCGCCGTCGGTCTCGGCCGACGCCTGGGCCAGCGCGTCCAGCACGTCACCGCACCGCGCGGCGGCGAGTGCGTCCTCGGCCGTCACACCCCCCGAGGACGGGACGTCCAGCAGCTCCCGCAGCGTCCCCGAGAGCAGCACCGGGTCCTTGTCCTGCACCAGTACCGCGGACCGTGCCGAGGCGAGCGGCAGCTCGTCCAGTGGTACACCGCCGAGCAGTACCGAGGGAACCGGTGCGGACGCGTCGTCCGGCCCGGACGCTTCATCCGGCTCGGCGTGACCGCCGAGCCGTTCCGCCAGCCTCCCCGCTTCGTCGGGGTCGCCGCAGACCACGGCGGTGAACAGGCCCTGCGGCGCCATCAGCCCGGTCACCGGGTCGTAGAGGTCCCCCCGCGGCGTCGCGCCGTCCTCCGTCGGAGGGCGGGTGGTGCGACGTAGGGACAGCACCCGGACCGCGCGCTGCGCGGACGGGCGTGAGAAGGAGTACGCCATGGCGATCTCCTCCACGTTGCGCAGCGGGAACAGCATCAGGGTCGCCGCGCTGTACACCGTGACCAGCTGGCCGACGTCGATCCGGCCGTCCCGGGCCAGCGTCGCGCCGTACCAGACCAGCGAGATCAGCAGAACTCCCGGCAGGAACACCTGGATCGCCGAGATGACCGCCCACATCCGGGCGCTGCGCACCGCGGCCTCGCGGACCTCCTGGGAGGCGCGCCGGTAACGCCCGAGGAACAGTTCCTCGCCGCCGATACCGCGCAGCACCCGCAGTCCGGCGACCGTGTCGGAGGCCAGCTCCGTCGCCCGTCCCGCCTTCTCGCGCTGCAGGTCCGCCCGGCGGGTGGCCCGGGGGAGCAGCGGCAGGACGGCCAGCGCGAGGACCGGGGTGGCGACGGCGACCAGCACACCGAGCGACGGCAGGTAGAGCACCAGTCCGACGCAGATCAGCACGAGCGCGGTCGCGGCGGCCAGGAAACGCGACAACGCCTCGACGAACCAGCCGATCTTCTCGACATCGCCCGTGGAGACGGCGACCACCTCTCCGGCCGCCACCCTCCGGGTGAGCGCCGAACCCAGCTCGGCCGTCCTGCGCGCCAGCAGTTGCTGCACCCGGGCCGCAGCGGTGATCCAGTTCGTGACCGCCGTCCGGTGGAGCATGGTGTCGCCCAGGGCGATGAAGACGCCGAGGACGACGAGGAGGACCCCGGCGAGCGCGAGATCCCGGCCGGAGCGGTCGATGACGGCCTGCACCGCAAGGCCCACGGCGAGCGGGAGGCCCGCGATCGCACAGTGATGAAGCAGCCCCCAGCAAAGGGACTTGACCTGGCCGCCGAGCTGACTCCGCCCGAGCCAGAACAGGAAACGGGGGCCTGACCGAACATCGGGATCGCCGGGATCCGAGTACGGAAGATCGCGAATCTGCATGACGTCCCAAAGAATCGGAAGCGAAGACCAGTGGTCGATCCCGCGGAACAGTGGGGGGACCAAACCGTGCAAGGTTCGCTTCCTGACCCCGTCCGGGGCAACCGATTATTCCGCCCGACCGCTCAGGGCCGGATGACGGGCCGGGTCGCCCGTTCGAGCTCGATGAGTGCCGAGTGGTAGTGGTGGCCGGTCGCCCGGTCCATGCCGATCTCGCACATCCGGTTCGCAGACAGATAGGCGTCGTAGTGCCGGATGTTGACCTCCGCCGCCTCCTTGGCGGTCGCCGAGTCGGTGAGTTCCTTGTGCAGCATGCCGCGGTCGCCCGCGAACCCGCAGCAGCCGGCGTCGTCGGGCACAACCACCTCCTCGGCGCACGCTTCGGCCAGCGTGCGCAGATGCGCCACATCACCCAGATGCTCCATCGAGCACGTGGGATGCAGGACGGCCGTTCCTGCCCGGCGGAACACCGTCAGATGGGGGAGCAGTTCGTCGGCGGCCCAGACGAGCGAGTCGACGAAGGTCAGTTCCTCGTGCAGCGCCCTGTTGTCCTCGGTGAGATACGGCACCACCTCGTGCGCCAGGCCCAGCGTGCACGACGACGCGTCGACGACCACCGGCAGCGCGCCACCACCGGTCCAGCCCCAGGCGGCCTCCACGATGCGGTTGGCCATGACCGCGTTGGCGACGTCGTACCCCTTGGAGTGCCAGATCGTCGCGCAGCAGGTCCCGCCGACGTCCTCGGGAATCCATACCGGCCTGGCGGCCCGCGCCGACAAGGAGACGACGGCCTCGGCCAGCGACAGCGCCCCCGCGTCTGCGGGGCCGGCGAAGATGCGGTTCACACAGGCCGGGTAGTAGACGGCCTGGGCGCCTGCCCGTGAGGTGGGCGGCAGTGTGCGGGAAGCGGCGCCGGGGGTCTCGGGCAGCCATTCCGGAACCAGGTCCGGCCGAACGGCCTTGCGGGCGAGTCGGGTCACGGCCCCGAGCAGCCGGTCGCCGCCATGGCGGGAGATGACGTCGGCCATGCCGAGGGCGGCCCGAGCCGAGGCCTCGACGATCCCGAAGTGCCGCGCGGTGACAGCCGCGACCCGCTCCTCACGCGCGGAGTGCCGGTGATGGCGGAAGTCCTTCATCATCGCGCCGGTGTCGATGCCGACCGGACAGGCGAGCTTGCACGTGGAGTCGCCCGCGCAGGTGTCCACCGCGTCGTAACCGTAGGCGTCCAGCAGCCCTGCCTCCACCGGTGAGCCGCCCGGCTGCCGCATCATCTCCCGGCGCAGGACGATCCGTTGACGCGGAGTGGTGGTGACGTCCTCACTGGGGCAGGTCGGTTCGCAGAACCCGCACTCGATGCACGGGTCGGCGACCGGCTCGACCCTGGGAATGGTCTTGAGGCCACGCAGATGCGCCGTCGGGTCCCGGTCGAGGACGATCCGGGGTGCCAGGATCCCGCCGGGGTCGACGGCCTGCTTCGTCCGCCACATGAGCTCGGTCGCGGCGGCGCCCCATTCCCGCTCCAGGAAGGGGGCGATGTTGCGGCCGGTGGCGTGTTCCGCCTTCAGTGATCCGTCGAAGCGCTCGACGACGAGCGTGCAGAACTCGTCCATGAACGCGGCGTACCGGTCGACGTCGGCCGGTTTCGCGGCGTCGAAGGCGAGGAGGAAGTGGAGGTTTCCGTGCGCCGCGTGCCCCGCGACCGCGGCGTCGAAGCCATGGGCGGCCTGGAGCGCGAGCAACGCCTCGCAGGCATCCGAGAGCCGGGACGGCGGAACGGCGAAGTCCTCGGTGATCAGCGTCGTGCCCGAGGGGCGGGAGCCGCCGACGGCGGTGACGAACGCCTTACGCGCCTTCCAGTACCCGGAGACGGTGGCGGCGTCCCTGGTGAACGCGTTCGTCACCGATGGGGCGGGAGCCACCAGATCGAGACCCGTGACGACAGCGGCCGCCTCCTGCTCGCAGGCGGCCAGTGCGCTCTCGTCCGGGGCGCGGAACTCCACCAGGAGGGCCGCCGTCCCCCGAGGGAGTGCCGCCCAGTCCGAGGGGACGCCCTCGACCCTGACCGAGGCGCGCAGGGTGTTGCCGTCCATCAGCTCCACGGCGATCGCTCCCGCCTCGTTGAAGCGCGGCACGGCCGCCGCTGCCGACGTCAGCGAAGGGAAGAACAGCAGCGCGGAGGAGACGTGACGGTCCAGGGGCAGGGTGTCGAACACGACCTCGGAGATGAATCCGAAGGTTCCCTCCGAGCCGACCATCAGGCCCCGCAGGATCTCCACGGGTGTCGATCCGTCGAGGAACGCGTCGAGACGGTAACCGTTGGTGTTCTTGATCTCGTACTTGGCGCGGATCCGGGTGGTGAGCCGCGTGTCTGCCTCGATCTCCGCCTTGAGCGCCAGCAGCTCGTCGCACAGACGCGGTTCCGCGTGGCGCAGGAGCTCGTCGGCATCGGCCTCGCCCGTGTCGACGACCGTGCCGCTCGGCAGGACGAACGTCAGCGAGGAGACCGTACGGTAGGAGTTCCTCGTGATTCCCGCGGTCATGCCCGAGGCGTTGTTCGCCACGACCCCGCCGACGGTGCAGGCGATGGCGCTGGCGGGATCGGGTCCCAGGGTCCGTCCGTGCCGGGCGAGAGCGGCGTTGGCCCGCATGACGGTGGTCCCGGGCCGGATCCTGGCCCGGGCGCCGTCGTCCAGTACCTCGATCCCCGTCCAGTGCCGGCGTACGTCGACGAGGATGTCCTCACCCTGCGCCTGGCCGTTCAGACTGGTGCCGGCGGCCCGGAAGACGACCCCGCGGCCGTTGCCGTGTGCGTAGGAGAGGATCGCGGAGATGTCGTCGAGGTCCTCGGGGACCAGCACGACCTGCGGCAGGAAGCGGTAGGGGCTGGCGTCGGAGGCGTACCGCACGAGGTCGGAGATCTTCCACAGCACCTTCTCCGGACCGAGCAGGGCGGTCAGGCCCGCCCGCAGTTCCGCCGGGGTCCCCGACGCCTTCCAGCCCGGCACCCGATCGGGGGACGGCATACGTGGCGTACGCGGACGCAGGGCTTTCGGATCCGGCTCCAGCAGCGGCATGTCACGATCCCCTCGACGGCGCGGTGCGGCGTCCGCACCGCTTGTCTCAGCAGCGGCGGCGCTCCGGCATCCCGTCGACCAGAGCGGTGAGCAGACCGCCGAGCACCTCACGCTGGGCGGCGGTCAATGGAGCCAGGATCTCCTCCGCGGCGGCCTTCCGCGCGTCGCGCATCGAACGGAGCACCGCCCGGCCCTCCTCGGTGATCTCGATACGGATCACCCGTCGGTTGGCGGGATCGGGGGCGCGCCGCACCCGGCCGCCGGCCTCCAGACCGTCGACCAGGGTGGTCACCGCCCGTGGGACGACGTCCAGGCGCTCGGCGAGATCGGCCATCCGGGGCGGACCGTCGTAGTGCGCGGTGGTGCGCAGCAGGCGGAACTGGGCCGGGGTGATGCCTATCGGCTCCAGCTGCCGGCTCTGGATGCGCTGGAGCCGGCGCGTGAGCCGCAGCAACTGCTCGGCGAGCATGCCGTCGGAGTCGGGGGAGTCCATGGGGGAACAATATCAGGACCTGGTTCATTGTGAATAGAGGTAACAATGAGCTAGGCTCTCCAAAGTCGGCCCACCCGCCAGCTCCCTGCCGCCTGTGCCGATCCGGTCCGCTGTGTTGATCGCGCCCGCCGCGGCGAGTCCGAGCATCCTCTCCGTCGCACGCCCTCGAAGGAGCCCATGAAACCCGACGAACCCACCTGGACACCTCCAGCCGCAGATGCCGGGCAGCCGCCCGCCGAGCTGCGCCGGATCTTCCGGCTGTTCCGTCCCTACCGCGGCCGGCTCGCTGTCGTAGGGCTGCTGGTCGGCGCCTCCTCGTTGGTGTCGGTCGCCTCCCCCTTCCTGCTCCGCGAGATCCTGGACACCGCGATCCCCCAGGGGCGCACGGGACTGCTCACGCTTCTCGCTCTCGGCATGATCCTCACCGCGGTGATGACCAGCGTCTTCGGTGTCCTGCAGACCCTGATCTCCACGACGGTCGGCCAGCGCGTCATGCACGACCTGCGCACCGCGGTCTACACCCAACTGCAGCGGATGCCGCTGGCCTTCTTCACCCGGACCCGCACGGGCGAGGTCCAGTCCCGCATCGCCAACGACATCGGCGGAATGCAGGCCACGGTCACCTCCACTGCGACCTCCCTGGTCTCCAACCTCACCGCCGTCATCGCCACGGTGGTCGCGATGCTCGCGCTGGACTGGCGGCTCACCGTCGTCTCGCTGCTCCTGCTTCCCGTCTTCGTCTGGATCAGCCGTCGTGTCGGCCGAGAGCGCAAGAGGATCACCACCCAGCGTCAGAAGCAGATGGCCGCGATGGCGGCCACCGTCACCGAGTCACTCTCGGTCAGCGGCATCCTGCTCGGCCGGACCATGGGCCGCTCGGATTCCCTCACCAAGGGCTTCGCCGAGGAGTCGGAGCGACTGGTCGACCTCGAAGTGCGCTCCAACATGGCGGGGCGCTGGAGGATGTCGACCATCGGGATCGTGATGGCCGCCATGCCGGCCGTCATCTACTGGGCGGCGGGCCTCACCCTCCAGTCCGGTGGCACAGCCGTCTCCATCGGCACGCTGGTCGCATTCGTCTCGCTCCAGCAGGGACTGTTCCGCCCGGCGGTGAGCCTGCTCTCCACCGGTGTGCAGATGCAGACGTCCCTCGCCCTGTTCGCCCGCATCTTCGAGTACCTCGATCTCGTGGTCGACATCACCGAGCCCGAGAAGCCCGTCCGGCTGGACGAGATCCGGGGTGAGATCGCCTTCGAGGACGTCACCTTCAGCTACGAGGAGAAGAGCGGGCCCACCCTGAGCGGCATCGACGTGGCCGTGCCCGCCGGGAACAGCCTGGCCGTCGTGGGACCCACCGGATCGGGTAAGTCCACGCTCAGCTATCTGGTGCCGAGGCTGTACGACGTCACGGGGGGCCGGGTCACGCTCGACGGGATCGACGTGCGTGACCTGGACTTCGACACGCTCGCCAGGGCGGTCGGCGTGGTCTCCCAGGAGACGTACCTCTTCCACGCCTCGGTCGCCGAGAACCTCCGCTTCGCCAAACCGGACGCCACCGACGAGGAGATCGAGGCCGCGGCCCGCACCGCGCAGATCCACGACCACATCGCCGGCCTGCCCGACGGGTACGACACCCTCGTCGGCGAGCGGGGATACCGGTTCTCGGGCGGCGAGAAGCAGAGACTGGCCATCGCCCGCACGATCCTCAGGGACCCGCCCGTGCTGATCCTCGACGAGGCGACCAGCGCCCTCGACACCCGCACGGAGCACGCCGTACAGCAAGCCATCGACGCCCTGTCGAAGGGCCGCACCACCCTCACCATCGCCCACCGGCTCTCGACGGTCCGGGACGCGGACCAGATCGTCGTCCTGGACGAAGGACGTGCGGCCGAGCGAGGCACGCACGAGGAACTGCTCGCACAGGACGGACGCTATGCCGCCCTCGTCCGCCGCGACGGCCATCTCGCCCCGGCGGCCACCTGAGGTGCCGCCCCGGCTGCGGGTCCGGCCGGGGGCGCGGAGTGACCGCCACCCATGCGGTCACGAGGCAGGGCAGTGGCAGGGCGGAGGTAGGGGCAGGGGGTCAGGCCGGAGTGCCGACGCCGTTCAGCAGCCGACCGACCGAACGTACTACCGCCCGCCCGGCCCGGTTGGCGCCGATCGTGCTGGCGGAAGGGCCGTACCCGACGAGGTGGACGCGGGCGTCCCGCACGGCCCGGGTGTCGTCGACACGGATGCCGCCACCTGCCTCGCGGAGTTTCAGCGGCGCGAGATGATCGACGGCGGCCCGGAAGCCGGTCGCCCAGAGGATCACGTCGACCTCGACCGTCCGGCCGCCCGACCAGGCCACACCCTCGGGTGTGATCCGCTCGAACATCGGAAGCCGGTCGAGAATGCCCTGCTCGCGCGCGTTCCGGACGGCGTCGTTGAGCGGCAGCCCGGTCACGCTCACCACGCTCTGCGGCGGGAGCCCGAGGCGTACACGCTCCTCCACCATGGCCACAGCGGCCCGCCCCTGCTCCTCGCCGAACGGCCCCTCCCGGAACACCGGGGGCCGGCGCGTCACCCAGTACGTCTCCGCCGCCACCTCGGCGAGCTCCATCAGATGCTGTGTGCCTGATGCGCCGCCGCCGACCACGAGTACCCTCAGGCCTGCGAACTCCGCAGGCCCCGGGTAGTCCGCGGTGTGCAACTGCCTTCCCCGAAAGGTCTCCTGGCCGGGATAGCGGGGCCAGAACGGCCGGTCCCAGGTGCCGGTCGCGTTGATCAGCGCGCGTGTGGCGTAGGTGCCTTCGGTGGTCTCGACGAGCAGCCGGTTCCCCTCACCCTCGCGCACGGCGCCCACGTCCACCGGACGGTGCACCCGCAGGTCGAACCGGCGCTCGTACGCGTCGAAGTAGGCGCCGATCACCTCGGACGAAGGACGGCTGCCGTCGGCACCGGTCAGCTCCATGCCCGGCAGGGCGTGCATGCCGTGCACCTTGCCGTACGTGAGGGTGGGCCAGCGGAACTGCCATGCGCCGCCGGGCCGGGGCGCGTGATCCAGCACGACGAAGTCCTGGTCGGGCTCCAGGCCGGCGCGCCGCAGGTGGTAGGCAGCGGACAGCCCCGCCTGCCCGGCGCCGATGACCACCACGTCCAGTTCACGCGTCCCCAAGTTGTTCACGCTTCTACCAACCCTGGCTGCGCCCCGGATCTTCCCGGCGCACGATCCGCGCGGGCGAGGAGAGAATGGGGCCATGTCCGACACCTTCGCCACCCACCTGCTGAGCCTCGCTACGGGACGGACCGAGACGGTCATGGACCTGACCGAGGACTGTGCCCAGTTCCTCGCCCGCGCGGCTCACGGCAGAGACGGCCTGCTCAACGTCTTCGTACCCCACGCCACCGCCGGGATCGCGATCCTGGAGACCGGCGCGGGCAGCGACGAGGACCTCCTCAGCGCCCTGCAGACCCTCCTCCCGGCCGACGACCGCTGGCGCCACCGGCACGGGAGTCCAGGCCACGGCCGCGACCATGTGCTCCCGGCACTCGTACCGCCGCATGCCACTTTGCCGGTGATCGGGGGGAGGCTGGAGCTGGGGACGTGGCAGTCCGTCTGTCTGGTCGATACAAATCGCGACAATGCAAACCGTCAGGTCCGCCTGTCATTTTTCGGGTAGGGCTGCGTCTGCCGTCACTGTAGGAGTGATGTCCGGCCGCACCAAGTGAGAGAGGCCCAGCTCTGGGCAGGGCTGGATGAGCGGTGCTGCGCGGCGATGTGCGCCTGGGGCGGATGTCATCCGCGGGGGACTCGGCATCACCCGCATCGAACGCGTGCTGACCGACAATGCCTGGGCCTGACCTTTGTCAGGCCATTGCTGGCAGTGGGCTGACGTCCGCCGCCGGGGCGCCCGGGGATTTCGTCCCTGGGGAGCCCCGGAACGCTTGACCTGGAGTGCACTTCAAACCTGGCAGCGGCAGCTGCTCAACCCACTCCGTTTTCCGCCGACTTGGCTCGGATGCGCGTTCAGCAGCCGGCGGAGCCGGATCTCGGGTGTCACGTGTCACGTGATCGTTCCGCTCGCCAGCGGCTACCGGTTGGCGCTCCGGGCCTGGGGATTCCATTCCACCCTGTGCCTCGACGTGCCCGACGAGGTCTCGGCCCAAGCCGTCGCGCGGTTCCTCTCCGGCCGCGAGGGTTTGGCCCATCTCCGTGGGCCGTTGGGTGGCGCATTCGCCCCGCAGGCCGCGCGCCAAGGCAGGCAGGTCGCTTGTCGACGCCCCACTCTGGAGAATCGATGCAGCGCGTCAGAATTGGCCACCGCTCACCCAGTGACATCCGGGGCGGCCGGGGATTATGGTGCGAACGAACAGAGTGACAACGTTGTCAGTGCAGGACTCGAAGGGAAATACCCCATGCGGTTTGCTTTCAGACCGTTCCGTCCCCGTGCTTCCGGTATAACAGCCGGTCTGATGGCCGCCGTACTCGTGAGTGGCGGAGTGGTCGGCATCGCCGAGCCCGCCGCCGCCGCGGGCGCGGAACCGATCGATCTGGTCAATCCGTTCGTCGGAACCCAGAACTTCGGCAACACCTTCCCCGGGGCGAGCGCGCCGTTCGGCATGGTCCAGGTCAGTCCGGACACCGGCGGCCAGGGCGGCTACGACTACAAGCAGGATTCGATCTACGGATTCAGTCAGACGCACCTGTCCGGCGTCGGCTGCGGCGTCATGGGCGAGCTGCCCATCATGCCGACCACGGGTGCAGTCGACTCCGTGGACCCGAACGCCTACCGTTCCCCGTACAGCCACGACGACGAGCAGGCCAGTCCCGGCTACTACCGGGTGGGGCTGAAGAAGTACGACGTCGACGCGGAACTCACCGCCACCGAGCGCACCGGGTGGCAGCGCTACACCTTCCCCTCCACCGGTTCGGCCAACGTCCTGTTCAACACAGGCAAGGCCAACCAGTCCGTGCTGGACTCCGAGGTGCACGTCGTCGGTGACCGCACCATCGAGGGCCGGGTGCACGCCGGGGGCTTCTGTGCCGGACACGACGAGCACACGGTGTACTTCAGCGCCACCTTCGACCGGCCCTTCAAGGCCTACGGCACGTGGGACGGCGCAGACCCCGAGCCCGGCACCCGCGACGCGGAGGGAGGCGGCCAGAACGGCGCCTGGGTGACCTTCGACGCGACCACCGACCGGGACGCCGTCCTGAAGGTGGGGCTGTCCTACACCGGTGTGGAGGGCGCCCGTAAGAACCTGGCCGCGGAGACCAAGGAGTCCTTCGACTTCGACGCCACGCGTGTGGCGTTGCAGGACACCTGGAAGAAGCAGCTGAATTCCATCCGGGTCGGCGGAGGCGCGGCGGACCGGCAGAAGGCCTTCTACACCGCGCTCTACCACAGCCAGTTGCACCCGAACCTCGCCGGTGACGTCGACGGCATGTACCAGGGGTTCGACAACAAGACGCACACGGCAAAGGACTACACGCCGTATCAGAACTTCTCGCTCTGGGACACTTACCGGCCGCAGAACCAGCTTCTGCAGATGCTGGAGCCGAAAGTCGCCCGGGATGTCGCGCTGTCGGTCGTCGCGGCCGGCCGGGACGGCGGCTGGCTGCCCCGCTGGGCGCTCGCCAACAGCGAGACCAACATCATGACCGGTGACCCGGTCACGCCCTTCCTCGTAGAGGCCTGGTCAAAGGGTCTGCTCGCCGGACACGAGGCAGAGACCTACGCGTTGCTGAAGAAGAACGCGACCAGCACCCCGCCCGCCGACTCGCCGTACAACGGACGCTCGGGATCGGACCACTACACCGAGCGCGGCTACATCCCGTCAGGTCTCGAGCTCGGCAAGGACTGCGCGGACAAGGGCGGCGACAACGACTGCAAGCACCCGGCGTCGGCGACGATGGAGTACTCCGCCGCCGATGCGTCGCTTGCGCTGATGGCCGACCGGCTCGGACACAAGTCGGACGCCAAGATGTTCGCCGCGCGCGGCCAGTGGTACCGGAACCTGTGGGACTCCTCGATCCAGCAGTTCCGGCCGCGGACGGCCGACGGCACCTGGCTCACGCCCTACGACCCGGTCGAGGCGGCGCACCAGTTCCATGAGGGCGGCGCGTACCAGTACCAGTGGCTGGTACCGCAGGACCCGGCCGGCCTCGTCAGCCTGATGGGCGGTCGGAGCGCCACCGAGAAGCGGCTCGACTCCTTCTTCGTCCACGACAAGCTGCTCACCGACCCGGCGGGCACCGCCCGGAATGACTGGATCTCGCAGCCGTACGACTACTACGGCAAGCCGACGTACAACCCGAACAACGAGCCGGACCTGCACGCCCCGTACATGTACAACTGGGTCGGCGCCCCGGCGAAGACCGCGACCGTGGTGCGTGCGGCGATGACGCTGTTCACCAACGGGCCGGACGGGATGACGGGCAACGACGACCTGGGCACCATGTCGGCCTGGTACGTCTTCTCCTCCCTCGGCCTCTACCCGACGATGAGCGGCGGCGACTTCCTGGCCGTGTCCAGCCCGCAGTTCGAATCGGCGACCGTCCGGATCGGCAGCTATCCCAAGGCGTCCGGCACCAAGGGCCAGGGCGGCACGCTGACGATCGAAGCACCCGGAGCGAGCGACACGAAGCGGTACGTGCAGAGCGTGGCCCTGAACGGCCGGGACGTACCCCAGACCTGGCTGAGCTGGAACAAGCTCGCGCACGGCGGAACCCTTGCCCACCGGCTCGGGACCTCCCCCTCCTCCTGGGGCACGGGCAAGGGCGCCCAGCCGCCTTCCGTCAACCAGGCATCCCCCGACAGCCGTAAGCACGTCGACGCGTCGTTGCGTCCCGCCTCGGCGGTCGTCCCCACGGGTGACGCCGCACAGACCGCGAAGTTCACGCTGGACGTCCTCGGGCAGGCTCCCGGCAAGCTGACCGTGTCGGTCACGGCGAAGGTGCCCAGCGGCTGGAAGGCCACGACGGCACAGCGTTCACCACTCGTGATCGATTCCGGTCATTTCCCGGTCCAGAAGAAGGTGTCGCTCGACATCACCGTGCCCCCGGGCGTCGCGGCCGGGTCCTACCCGGTGGAGGTGAAGGTCGCGGGCCGAGGGACGAACTCGGTCACCCGCAAGGCCACCGTCACGGTGGGAGCCGCCACGACCTGCGCGAGTGAGGCGAACGGGCAGTGCGCAGTGGACCTGCGCGCAGACCTCGGCCATGACGGCACGGCCACGGTGGCGAACTCCGACGAGGGCGACTTCGACGGGCATGGCTGGAGCTATGACGGCGACCTCCTGCCCAAGGCGGGGCCGGTCACCTGGGACGGGGTGACGTACGACGCGCCGGACCCCACCGGCACGGCGAACAACTTCCTCGAAGCAAGCGGGCAGGCCCTCCTGCTGCCCGCCGGACAGCACAGTGCGCTGCGGCTGGTCGGATCGGCGCACAACGGTCCTGTGACCACCACACTGACCGTGCACTACACGGACGGCAGCAGCACGGAGGCACCGGTGACGTTCGGCGACTGGGCGGGCTCCGCGCCGAACGGCAGCACGGTCCTCCTCGACATGCCGCACCGCATCAAGCGGGGCACCGGTGTCGACGGGCCGTCCATTCGGCTCTTCGGCACGGCCGCCGAGCTCGATGGGGGCAAGACGGTCCGTTCGGTCTCCCTGCCGGACGACTCCCGCGTCGAGATCTATGCTATGACGCTCGTTTAGAGGGACGGCGGACCGCCGAAACCCAGCCGGCGGTGCGTCATTCCGGATCGACGCACCCCTCTCATCAGGGCCCCGGCGCGAAAGCGCCGGGGCCCTTCGCGTACTCGCCCACCCCGGGATCCGGCCAACCGTCCAATGGGCGCCGACGCCTGCCCGAACGGGGCGGTCACGGCTGCCGTGCCGTCGGCATCTCCGGGTACGAGTGGTCGGCCAGCAGCAACAGCCAGCCGCCGATTTCCGACTGCGGCTTCCCGGTGTCCGGGACCGCGTAGAACTCGCCCAGGTCCTGACGGATGCGGCCCGGAGGGTTGCGGCTGTACTCGCGCAGCTGCCGCTCCGCCTCCGCGATGGCCGAGGGGCGAGGGGCGAGTGTGCCAGGTGTGACGGAGATACGCGCTCAGGGCGCGGCTGCGCCGCTCCTGGGTGTCTGCGGCCGGCTGTCCCAGTTACGCGTGCATCACCTGGTCCAGTTCGCCGTACCGGCGGTCGTGTTCGAGGGGTTTCATGGACATGTGCGTGTGACTAGATTCGCTGGTACGGGTGGCAGTCGGTTCAGTAGTCGGAGACAGAGTTGGCCCGCTTCCATGCCTCGATGATCTCGATGGCGATGCGGCCGCGGTCGGGAAGGGGATGGCCTTTCGCGCGGGCCCATGCGCGGATCTCGGCTGGATTCATGGAGCCCTGATGGTCGGCTGGGGTGGTCGGCTCAACGGTTGGGCGGGCGGGGGCGAACGTAGTCCCGTTGTCGAGGAGGTCTTCGGGAAAGAAGGGGACGTGCGTCGGCCGCCGACGACTGCGAGGAGGAACTCGGTGAGCGTTCCGGTGAAGGTGTAACAGGGCGCGCGCAGAGCCTGGTTGACCGCGACATCCCACCCGTCTGGCTTGTTCGAGGGCTGGGTGACCCAGAAGAGGTGGTCACCGTTCCCGGTGACCCCCATGGCGAAGAGTTGCTCCGGGGGGTGGGGCAGAGGCCAGGACTGCCGGGCGTTGTGCCTGACTTCTACGATCTGCTGCCGAAGTCGGGCGGGCATAGGCCCGGTGAGATCTGCCCCTGCGCGAGGGGCGTGCGGATAGTACAGAGAGAGGAAGTTGCAGAACTCGCCAGGACCATATGTGGCCATGAGTTGCCTGTAGTCCTGGGGCAGCCGCATGCCGAGGTCGGTCTCGACTCGGCTCCAGTCGGGGGCCGAGGGGAGGGGCGCGGGGGGTGGGCAGATTTTGGTCAGGGCGGTCATGGTGACTCCGTGGGAGTGTCAGGGGCGAGGCTCGTCGTGAGCTGGGTTGGGGCGGATGTCTTCTTCGTCGAACCCGAGCTTGCCATCCGGTCCCCTTCCGGTGGCCGAAAGCCTTGAGATGAATTGTCTTCGGCGGTGAGTCCGGGGCATCATTCGCGTATTCCAGGTAGACGCTGTATGTGACAACGTCACCATCATCGACAGCGTCATACACCCTTTTTTCGAACAGGCTCATCCACGGCGTGTTCGTCGGGTTCTGCGAGATGGTGAACAGATTCTTCCATTCATCCCCAGAACTGCCGAGTTGATTGGCCAGCATGTGCCCGCAGGCCTGTCCCACACCCTATTTGGTAGCCCGGCGGGATGATGGTGTTCCGTGCATCGGTGCCCTCATCGAGCATGTTCCGGGGCCACGATTGCGTTCATCTCATACGGACGGTCATGTTCATCGAGGGTCCAACGGACGGGCGCTTCACGAACCCTGCGAAGGTACGGACACGAGCACCGGAGCACGCAAGCGCGCCGGGCGCACCCATGAGGGCGGTCGGTTTCGGCGCGACTCAACAGGATCTGATTCGCGCCGGTACACACGGAGTCATACGCGTGCGTACACGCGCCGCCCGGGGAACTCCGCACGCCCTACCGGTGCGCGCGGGCAATGGAAAAGATGAGCACACCGCACATGAACCAGTGATCCGCAGTTCCCCGTCCCCCGGCCGGGCGGACTCGCGGCGGAAGGAGTTCACGGTGTTGCTTCTCATCTCCCCGGACGGCGTCGAGGAAGCGCTGGCCTGCGCGAAAGCGGCGGAGCACCTCGACATCGTCGACGTCAAGAAGCCCGATGAGGGCTCTCTCGGTGCCAACTTCCCTTGGGTCATCCGGGAGATCCGCGACGCGGTACCGGCGGACAAACCGGTGTCCGCCACCGTGGGCGACGTGCCGTACAAGCCCGGCACCGTGGCGCAGGCTGCGCTTGGCGCGGCCGTCTCCGGCGCCACGTACATCAAGGTGGGCTTGTACGGATGCACGACTCCTGAGCAGGGCGTCGAGGTCATGCGGGCGGTGGTCCGGGCGGTGAAGGACCACCGGCCGGACGCGTTCGTCGTCGCTTCGGGCTACGCCGACGCGCACCGCGTCGGCTGTGTCAATCCGCTCGCCCTGCCCGACATCGCAGCCCGCGCCGGTGCCGACGCGGCCATGCTGGACACCGCGATCAAGGACGGCACGCGGCTGTTCGACCACGTTCCGTCGGACGTCTGCGCCGAGTTCGTCCGCCGCGCCCACGCGTCCGGTCTGCTCGCCGCCCTCGCGGGCAGTATCAAGCAGGCCGACCTCGGTCCGCTGACCCGTATCGGCACGGACATCGTGGGCGTGCGGGGAGCGGTCTGCTCGGGCGGTGACCGCAATGCCGGAAGGATCCAGCCGCACCTGGTCGCCGCCTTCCGGGCGGAGATGGACCGGCAGGCCCGGGAGCACGCTGCCGACGTCCCGGCCCTGAACTGACTACCGGGATGCCGACACCGGAAGCCAGCTGCGCCCCCGGGCACCGTACCCCCTGCCTCGGTGTCATCGACCCGGCCACCGGGGAGACTTTCGACAAGATCCCAGACGAGCAGGCGGACGAACTGGACGACGCGATCGACCGGGCCCGGCGCGCCTGGACCGGATGGCGCGCCGACCCGGCCGCCCGCACCACCGGACTGAACGCCGCCGCCGACGCCGTGGAGGCTGCCGGAGACGACCTCGCTCCGTTGCTCACCCGGGAGCAGGGCAAGCCCCTGGCTGAGTCGTACGCCGAGGTCGCCCGTACCGCGGCCCGGCTGCGGTACTTCGCCGGTCTGGCTCCCCACACCCGCCGGATCGACGACGGCCGACCCGTGCACAGCGAGATCCGCTGGCGCCCTCTCGGACCCGTTGCCGCGATCGTGCCGTGGAACTTCCCCCTCCAGCTCGCATCGGCGAAGTTCGCGCCCGCACTCGCGGCCGGCAACACCGTGGTCCTCAAACCGTCCCCATACACCCCGCTCGCCACCCGGCTGCTCGGTGCCGTCCTCGCCACGGCCCTTCCCGAGGATGTCCTGACCGTCGTCACCGGCCGGGAACCCCTCGGTGCCCGCCTCGTCTCCCACCCGGCCATCCGCCACGTCACCTTCACCGGCTCGGTGCCGACCGGGCGGGCCGTCGCCGGAGCCGCGGCGGACTCCCTCGCCCGTGTCACCCTGGAACTGGGCGGCAACGACGCAGCCGTCCTCCTGGACGACGTCGACGTGGAGCGGATCGCGGACCGGCTGTTCTGGGCCGCCTTCCGCAACTGCGGGCAGGTCTGCATGGCGGTCAAACGCGTTTACGCACCGGCCCGGCTCCACGCCGAGGTCGTCGAGGCCCTCGCACACCGCGCGAAGACCGTCGTCGTCGGGCCAGGCCTGGACTCGGGCACCCGGCTCGGGCCGGTCAACAACGCCCCCCAGCTGGCCCGGGTCGAGCGGGTCACGCAGCGGGCTCTGGCGGCCGGCGCCCGGGCGGCGACCGGCGGTCACCGGCTCGACGGACCGGGCTACTTCTTTGCTCCCACGATCCTCACGGACGTCCCTCCCGAGGACCCGGTGGTGACCGGGGAACAGTTCGGACCGGTCCTGCCGGTGCTGCCGTACCGAAACCTCGACGAAGCCATCGAAGCGGCCAACGGCACCGGCTTCGGGCTGGGCGGCTCCGTGTGGGGCACCGATCTCGACCGGGCGACGGCGACCGCCGACCGGCTCGAATGCGGCACGGCCTGGATCAACCACCACGCCGAACTCTCCCTTGCCCAACCCTTCGCAGGCATCAAGGACAGCGGGGTCGGTGTCGCGGGTGGCCCGTGGGGCCTCTACGGCAACCTCCGTCCGTTCGTCGTGCACCGGCCGCGAGAGGAAGAGCGATGAGGTTCCGTGCCGCCGTGCTGCGTTCGAACGAGACCCCGTTCGCGATCGAGGAGGTCGTCCTGAGCACCGGCCCGGCCGCCGGTGAGATCCTCGTCGAGATTGCCGGATGCGGAATGTGCCGGACCGATCTCGCGGTCCGGCGATCCGCCGGTCGCACCCCGCTGCCGGCGATCCTCGGCCACGAGGGGACCGGAGTCGTGGTGGCGTCGGGCGATGGCCCGGACGGTGCGATCGGCGTCGGTGACCACGTCGTGCTGAGCTTCGACTCCTGCGGAGACTGCCGGAACTGCCGCGGCGCGGCCCCCGCCTACTGCGACTCCTTCGCCTCACTCAACCTCTTCGGGGGACGCGAGGAGGGTGCGTCAAGGCTCACCGACGCCGTCGGGGGAGCGCTGGCCTTTCGGTGGTTCGGCCAGTCCTCCTTCGCCGAATACGCCCTCGTCCCGGCGCGCAACGCCGTCCGGGTCGACCCCGCCCTGCCGCTCGAACTGCTCGGTCCGCTCGGCTGCGGCGCCCTCACCGGTGCCGGAGCCGTACTGAACACCTTTCGTGCCGGTCCCGGTGACACCCTCGTCGTACTCGGTGCGGGAGCGGTGGGCCTGGCCGCGGTCATGGCGGCCACTGCCGCCGGCGTACGGACCGTGGCTGTCGACCGGCATCCCGGGCGCCTGGACCTGGCCGAGCGGTACGGCGCGGTCCCGCTACCCGCTGTGACGGCCGGACTGGCCGAGCGCATCCGTCGGCACACCGACGGCGGCGCGCAGTACGCCCTGGACACCACGGCCTCCGCCCTGCTCATCAACGACACACTCCGCGCGCTGCGCCCCACCGGCACCCTCGGTCTCGTGGCACGCCTCCACACCGCACTGCCGCTCGAACCGGGCACGCTCGACGGGGGCCGCAGCATCCGGCACATCTGCGAGGGGGACGCCGTACCCGAACTGCTGATACCCCGGCTGATCGGTCTGTGGCAGGCCGGTCGCTTCCCCTTCGACCAACTGATCCGAACCTATCCGTTGGCCGACATCAACGAGGCCGAACGCGACTGTGACGCCGGACGCGTTATCAAGCCCGTGCTGCTGCCGGAAAGAAGAGACCGATGAGTGAAACGTCCACCACCGGAGACCCCCGCCATCCCACCAGCGACCCTTCCATGTTCTTCGCTCCAACCGAAGGTGACACGACCACCACAGCGACGCGGCGGACCGGCGCGGAAGGTGTGGACGCAGGCGTGGGACTGACCGCCCTCCTTGTCGCCGCCGCACGGGCGATCGAGACCCACCGCCACGACAGCCTGGCCCGGGACGTCTACGCGGAGCACTTCGTGCGCGCTGCCCCCGCCTGCACGGACTGGCCGGTGAGGATCCAACAGGTCCCGGACGGGGACGGCAACCCGTTGTGGGGGAGGTTCGCCCGCTACTTCGGTCTGCGGACGAGAGTCCTCGACGACTTCCTCCACCGGTCGGTCGCTACAGGCGTCCGCCAAGTGGTTCTGCTGGGGGCGGGATTGGACACCCGCGCCTTCCGGCTGGACCTGCCGGCCGACTGCGTCGTCTTCGAGATCGACAGAGAGGGCGTGCTGGCCTTCAAGCAACAGGTTCTTACGGATCTGTCGGCCGCCCCGAAGACGAAGCGGGTCCCGGTACCGGTCGACCTGCGCGCTGACTGGGTCACCGCGCTGACCTCTGTCGGCTTCGACCCGGCCGCCCCGAGTGTCTGGCTGGCCGAAGGACTGCTCTTCTACCTGCCTGGCCCCGCCGAGACATACCTCATCGACACGGTGGATCGGCTTACTGCCGGGGGCAGCGCCCTGGCCTTCGAGGCCAAGTTGGAGAAGGACCTGCTGGCGTACCGCGACAGCCCGATCTACACGGCAACGCGGGAACAGATCGGCATCGATCTGCTCGACCTCTTCGACAGGGGGCCGCGCCCCGACTCCGTGGGCGACCTGGCGGCCAAGGGCTGGTCCACCTCGATGCACACGCCCTTCGACTTCACCCGTCTGCAGGGACGTGGTCCCCTTCCCGAGCCGAACGACGCGCTGGAGGGGAACCGGTGGGTCTTTGCGCACAAGCTCCGACCCTGACGTCCGCACGGGCCCGGCACCGCCGTGACCTCACGGGGGGCCGGCGCCCGCTCGTGTGGGGGGCGAGCCGAGGTCCGTGCCGACCGGCGGCGTCCTGGGACAGCGCGCCCTCACAGAACGCTCATGTCCGGGCCTTGTCAAACGGCCCGGACAGCCACCAGCTGGTCAGCCGGAATTCCGCCCATGTCCGGCGCGTAGTAGTCCTCGATGCCCCTGGCCCACGTGGTCACGGTGATGCGGTCGTCGGCGTCCGGGCCGAACGCGTCGAAAAGCGCATGAATGTTGGCCTCGGTGAAGCCGATCGCCGTCATCAGCGATACGAAAAGCGGGCGCTCGATCAGGCCGTCCCCGTCGGGGTCGCCGAGTACGGCGAGCGCGTCGGCGAACTCGGTGATCGTGGGACCGAAGCGCTCGGGGTCGAGCACGAACGGACGGAACTCATCGAGGGAGATCACACCGTCGCCGTTGGCGTCCAGCTCCGTGGCCAGTGTGGTCCAGTAACGGCGGAACGCTGTCCGGATGGCCTCCCTGGCGCCGTCGTCCGACGTGACCGCCGCATCCAGAACACGTCCCGTCATGAGGTCGAAGTCGTTGGAGTCGAGGACTCCGTTGCCGTTGGCGTCGAAGAGGGAGAAGACCAGCTCGACCCTCTCGGTGGCCTCAGTTCGCATGTCCGTCACCTGTCTCCTACGGTCCGTCGATCCCGGACTCGGCTCAATGAGTGCTCCTACGTAACCGCGTAGAGGGAGCAGCGTGACGATGAACAGACCTTCGCTACCAGAAGGAGTGAGTTCGCCGACAACCAGTTCGTACGGTCGAACCGGCCTACGGGATCCGAGCGAGGCGCAATTCTGCGTGACACCCTGGGCGCCGCACGGGCGAGGCCGTGCGCTGGGTCGGAATCGATTCCAGGGAGGTAGGGCAGGTGCGGCTGTGATTCCTTGGGTAGCTCCGAGGAGCTACACGACTGTAGGGGTCGTTCCCGGCAGTACCAGGGAGAGGGCCGCCCAGCGGGCTCGCTACGAAAACGGCAGAGTCCATCGGATGGATGGCCGGCCCAGTATCAGTCAAGCTGTCAGCCCAGGGCGCCTCGGCGAACAGAGCATGCTGACTTGTGGTGCTGACGGAGACGACGACCTCAGGGTGCTTGGTTGCGACCTCTTCGGGAGTATGAACACGGGGACCTCGGTTCGATGCTGCGGGGTACGTAACGAGCGTTCGGTACGTAAGCGAGCAGCATGCCGCCACCCGCACCCGGAGACCGTGAAGCCCGCCGCAAGGACGTTTCCGAGGCGGTGTGGGCCGTGCTCGCCGACAAGGGGTTCGGCGGGCTGACCCTGCGAGCCGTCGCCGCCGCGATGAACGGCTCGACGGGGATGCTCATGCACTATTTCCCGACCAAGCGCGCTCTGATCGCGCACGCGCTGGACCTGCTGGAGGTGCGTACCGCGGAACGCCCGCGCCGCGCACGGCCCGCCGAGGGGCTGCCGTCGGTGCGCGCCATACTGCTGGGCATCCTGCCGCTGACGCCGGACGACACCGCCCGCAACCGCATCTGGGTCAGCTCCTGGGACCTCGCACTTGCCGACGAGGGGCTGGCCGGCGAGCAGGCCGGGCGCTACGCGCGGTTGCGGGGGATGGTCCGGCCGCATCTCGAAGCGGCCAGCCGACTGGGACAGTTGGGCGACGCGGCTGCCGACGCCGAACAACTGGCGGCTGCGGCAGTCGCGTTCACGCATGGGTTGGTCGTGCAGGCGCTCTTCGACCCCGACCGGTTCCCTGCCGACGTACAGACCGTGATGCTCGACGACTTCCTGGCCTCGCTCGGGCGATCGCCTCTGCCTCCGCCCGATGCGCGCACCCCGGATTGATCACCCGGCCGACCTCTGCGACAGCGGACCGTGTCATCTTCTCGATGCTTGACGAGTTCGACCTCGTCGACTTCCGTGACCGGCTCACCGGCGCGGGCGGCGGACCGGTTTACTTCTTGGGCTTCTGGAGCTTGGTAGCAGAGAGGCGCTTTCCGCCCATCTCGATGATCAGGCCGGCGGCCTTGAACGTGAGGTTGAGGGCAACGCTCTCCGGTACCTGCTGGTCGAGGCCGAGGTGTCCGATGATGTAGTCGCCCATCTGGACATCCGGGTCCAGGCGCTTGAGGACCATGTAGGCGATGGACTCGGCCTCGACCTCATTGCGGGCATGGGCCGTGACGCGTTCCTCGTCCGAGAGGGGCCGCAACTGCCGGTCCGGCCAGGAGCCCCCGGGGCCCGCGCCGAGGTGCCCGCACAACAGGTGGCCGAGCTCGTGGGCAAGGGTGGCGTACCGGTCCAGCAGAGGCAGGTTCCGGTTGACCTCGATCTCGAACAGCGTCGGGTACCTCTCCGGTCGGTCCCCGGGCCTGCTGCCGGAACGCTCGACGAACCCGCCGGACCTGGTGCGATACGCACGCCCGTAGGAGGAGGCCCCGTCATTGACCAGGGTGAGCCGGATTCCCATGGGTGCGAGGTTCGTCCCGGTGTGGTGCCAGACCTCGACGAGTTCCTTCTCGCCGACGCGAGAGGACACCGACGCGGGGGCGGTGATCGTCCTGGGCAAAGGCCGAGCCCCGGGAAGGGCTTCGGTGTCGCCGACGTCGTACACGAGCATGTAGGGCCCGCGCGGCTGGAAGATCAGCAGCGGCTGGGCACCGGGCTTGAGCACGCGCCGGTACTTCGACATCCATTCCGAGGAGGACAGGACATGGCGGGCCCCGGGCTTCTGGATGTGGACCACCATGGCGTTGAACGGGGCGTACCGCTTGAACCGGCCCACGAACTCGAGCATCTGCAGGTAGTCCGCGGACGAGCGATAGCGCTGGGCGCCGCGGACGAGGTCGTCGATAGATGCCTTGGCCAGGTCTGACGACTGCGAGACCTCGACCTCCTCGTCCCGGTACCAATCGAGCCCGTGCTGCGTGATCACCGGTTCTTCGTGCTCGAACGGGATCTCGCGCAGCCGCTTCCAGTCAGTGAGTTGTTCCCCGGCCCAGCTGGGCTCGACCATGTGCGCGAACGACAGCAGCCCGGTCACGTGGGCGTCCAAGTCGGCCAGGCCCTTGAACCCCTGGTGACGGCTGTGCTGCTCGATACCGAACGACGCGGCCCCTCGCACATGTTTGGTGATGCGGCGCTTGTACTCGCGCGTCAGGCGAGGAGTGGGGCCGTCGACGAGGATGCCCAGCACGCTGCGGCGTGCACCGGGACGGGCCACGTAGGTTTTCTTCGTGTTGAGTCTCATGCCCAGCGGGGTCAATGCCTTCTTCACGCCGCTCACGAGACGGTCGATGTTCCCGTGGTGAACGAGCCGCCGGCTGGAGAAGTACATGTCGTCGCTATAGCGCGTGTAGCGCAGACCCAAGGACTCCGCCAGGTGCGTGATCGCGGCGTCGACGTCCCGCATGACGATGTTCGACAGATATCCGCTGGTAGGAGCGCCCTGCGGCAGGAACCCCTCGCGGGTGTCCGTATAGAGCAAGTCGGGCCGGCTGACGGTGAACTTCTGCCCAGTGGACTCCAGGGACACACTGCGACGCCCGGTGCCACGGTTCGTCCACGTCCGACTCGGCCCGGGAGGAGACACGGTGACCAGCCGGGCGGTGGTGTACGTACTCAGGGTGCGGCCGATACGACGCAGGCCGACCTCCCGGCAGCCGTCACCGTCCTCCACAAGATCGATCCGGTACTCCCGCTCCGTCGGGCGAGCCCAGGCGTCCTTCAGCGCAGCGTGGACATGTCGCTCCCGGATGCTCCCGAAGAAGTCGGCGATGTCCAGACGGATCACGGTGTGGGCACGTAGGTGGACGGCGGCACAGTCCACGACCGAGCGGCCACCTCGGTAGGCGAACGCTGCCGGGTGCGGCTGGAACCTGGCTGGAAGAGTTTCCAGACGTGCCAGAATTCCCTGCTGCAACATGGACAACCGCGGGACCGGAGCGTGCAAGGTCCGTATTCCGCCGCTGTGTTTGGGGATCCGGTGCTCGGTGTACGGGAAGATCGAGCCGCTGGCCACCGCCTTGAGGAACTGCGCAGGGTCGAGGTCCAGGAAGTTGTCTGCCGTTGTCACCGAGCCGCCTCGTCCCTCACCTGTGAGACGCAGTCGGCGGGCCTCACCTTGAGTCGTTCCACCGCAACGCCACGGGCGGTCCGCTGTATCCCTCCGCCACCCTGTGCAAGCACAGGGCCCGATCCCCAGCACCCGATGTGATCACCACCGAGGTGCCCCGGACCGGAGGGCCCATCGCAAGGGATGGGTTCCTGAGACCGGCCGACTGCGTTGAGGTGGATCGTAGCCTGCCGTTGATCTGAACCCGTTGGTTCAGGCCACCGGGTGACATACCGAACAGCGGGCTCACCACACCGTTCGGCAGCATGGATGACGGCCGCGAGCCTCCGACAGGGATGTGGGCGTCCTCAAGGAGGCGTACTGGGCCCCGCCTGCCCAGACTCCCTGTGGCCCCGTCCTCTCCCTCGACGACGTGATCGGCACCAAGGCCCGCGCTCTCGCCGGCCGGGGCATCGCCCGCGACCTCATCGACGTCCAGGCCGCCTCCCGCCACCGGTCGACCGCCGGACTGGAGCCGAGTCCCTCGAACCGCCGCCGCGCCCATGACGAGTTCGACCTCGGTAACCTCCGTGACCGGCTCACCGGTGCGGACTGGCACGAGGACGAGGACTACGCCGCGTACGGGCTCACCGCCCGGCAGATCGAAGAGCTCAAAGCGTGGGCGCTGGAGTGGGCGGAGGACCTGGGGGCGCGGATGCGCGACGAGAACGCCTGACGAGTCCGTGCCCCTCTCCACCAGGCGCGGCCGTATCGCGGCGTCCGTGCAGCCCTTCTCATGTCACGCCGGAAGACGCGTCCGGTCGAGGCGGTGTGCAGAGCCTTGAGCAGTCCGCAGTGGCGAGCCCTTGAACGAGCGTGACGGATTCCGCCGTGATGGGAATGCGGGGGCCGGTTCACGGAGTCCCCATCAGGTTGCGGAGGTTGCCGACCAGGGCGTGGATGTCGCGTGCGGCGGGCGGGTCCACGGGGTCTGCGGGGGCGCTTTCGGGTACCGGGGTGCGGCAGGGGCGGCACAGGCCGTCGGGGAGCGTTTCGGAGGGGCCGGGCCTGCCGCAGTTGGCGCATTCCACGAGCAGGCGGCGTGCGGGAGCGTCCGGTGCGGCCGGAGCCGGGGTGGCGGGCAGGTACGGGGGGAGCTTGTCCCGGAGACGGCGGCGTACGAAGCCGACCGGGGAATCGACCTGCGCGGGGAGGCCGGAGGAGAGGGCGTGGGTGAGGTGGTCCGTGCTCACGCCCCGGTCCAGCCAGGCGGCAGCCAGGTCCTCCAGGGCGGCGCAGTCGGCGGCGGAGAGGGCCAGGCGGGGGTCGGTGAGGCCGAGTCGGGCCAGGGCGATGTAGGCGGGGGAAGGGTGGCCGTCCGTGACCGGCTCCGGGGTGCGCTGTCGCGGCACGGACGGGGCGTGAGCGGGGGAGGGCTGCGGAGCCGGTGGTGGGGCCGGTTGTGGGGCCGGGCGTGGGGCGAGCCCGGGGGACGTGGCGGGGGGTGCCTCGGTGGCCTCGGGAGCGGGGAGCTGCGGGGGCGGCGGCCCTGCGGAGACCTGTTCCGCGGGAGTGTCGACCGGGGTCCACGGGAGTGGCGGCCCGGCCGGGAGTGCTGCTGCTTCGTGGACTGCGACCCGGGTGTTCTCGGCCGCCGCGAAGGCGTTCCACCACTCGTTGTCCCGGGCGGTGCGGGACCAGTACGTGAGAGTGACCCAACGGCTCTCGCCCTCGCCGGGTCCGGCACTGTGCGCGCCGCAGGTGACACCGGCGACGATCAGGGCCCTGAGGGCGCTGCCGACGGCCAACTGCCCGTACAGGGACTTCGTGTTCCCTGCTACAATCTTCCCCCTTCCGGCCGGATTCCTCTCCTGACACTGAGAGCAATCAAAAACATCCGCGATTCTCACTTCGATGGAGGAAGCGCGGTAGACAGCAGCAAGGGGCGGTTCTACTCACACCTGACCAATGCCGATCTGCAAAAGATCTGGGAGGCAGGGATGAAAAGTGCCGACAAGTGGAAGCTCAACAGTACAGGCTACTTTGAGAAGACGTTTGCTTACGAAGGGGCGGGAACTCTGTCCACTTCGCACGGTAACGGTGCTGCTGTCACTCAGGTGACACTGGTGGTCGAACAATACGGGGACGGCCCCACCAACGAAGTCATCACAATGTATCCGGGACCACAATAAGCCTGGACGCATAAGGGGTCCGGGGGGGGCGCCCGAGAACCAGGGCGGCAGCCCCTTGCCTTTGCCGGTTTCGCAATCAGCACAACTCGCCACTTACAGAAAAGAGCAAATTGGAAGTGAATAATGTCACCCATGTGCTATGTCAGGCCGCTGCTTCTGGGGACGCGCAGCAGGTTGCTGACGTACTGGCGTCGGGCGTTCCCCCCGATCTGCGCGAAACCGACAGGAGCCGCACCGCTCTCGATCAGGCCGTCTGGAACAATCATCCCTACGTAGTACGTATTCTCTTGGCCGCCGGAGCTGACCCTGATGCCAAGATGGGCGAATACCGCGAGACGTATGCGCTCCGATACGCCGCACCACGAAGCATGTACGAGGTTGCTCAACATCTCCTTGACGCGGGTGCGCGCCCCGAGGGGCCAGTCAGTGCCGAGCAAACCACACCACTCATACTTGCTGCCGCGCAAGGCAATGTTGGAATGGTAAGGCTGCTGCTGGACCGGGGAGCCTCGCCCAATCTCGTTATAGAACTGCAATTGGTTGAAGGTATCGCCGAAAAGCTTGGAATCCCAACAAGGCACAGCCCTTTGTCCAGTGCGGCTGAGAGCGGGCATCTCGAAACAGTGCAGCTTCTTCTAGAAAGAGGCGCAAGGCCGGATGACGAGGTGCTGGAATCTGTGACGAGGGGCATGGACAGAGCCGAATTGACGTACTCCTTTAATCGCCGTGGCAGCATTGAGGAATTCGCCCTGGTCAGGGAGGTCATCGAGCGAGCACGGAACATCTCATGGAGCTCGTAACACGATCTTGTTGAAGTGTGCTGGTTGGCCGTGACCGGTGTGACGATTCGGCCGTTCGTGAGGTGTGGGTAGTCGACCGTGGATCGTGGACGATGAGTTGTGGGCGTTGATCGAGCCGTTGTTGCCGCCGTGGCCGGAACGGTCGCCGGGTCCGCGGCCGGTGCCGGACCGGCTCTGTCTGCAGGGCATCCTGTTCGTCCTCTACAACGACATAGCCTGGCAAATCCTGCCGGGGCCCACGTCACCCAGCGACAGTCCTAAGAGCCCGTGGTCGAGTCCTATGATCAGCCGCTGTGCTACCCACCTGACGGCAAGTGCGGGAGGTGTACGGGAATCTCCTCGACCAGCACCGGGTTCGCCACGTTCCACAGGATGGATTGACCGAGACGCGAAAATGGCCTCGCCACTCCTGCGGACCTACCGCAATCTGGTTCACCCGCCTGCCGAGACGCGAGCCACGCAGAGCGCAGACTTCGACTTCGGCGTTGGTCCCTCGCGGTGATCGCCGCGACACCGACCAACGGATGCCAGCCCGCCGAACTCCCCGCGCGCCAGGGCGTCGCCCCGGTACCTGGAAGGGGCCGCCCGGGCACCCACCGGGTACCGGGTGGGTCACACGATGCCGGGCTCCTCCAGCGCCACCACGACCATCACCGGAAGATCGGTGTCCTGCTGGATCACACCAGCGGTCAGGGTCCGGCCGTCGAGGGTCCACTTCTTCAAGCTGATGAACTCGTCCTTGTCCGCCGCAGTCTGTTCGGCCTCAACGAGGTGACTGACGAGAGAGGACTCCGCGATCTCGGGCAGAAAGTCGGCCAGCGCTTGCTTCCCCTGCTCGTAGACGGCTTCCAGGTCGTCGAAGTAGCCCGACTCGTCGACTTCGCGGATCCAGACGGCGAACGAGACAATGACCGTCCCGTTGGTGAACGTCTGGATCCAGGCCCCAACACGCCCCTTGTCCCACGACGTCTCCACATCGTGACGGGGTTTACCTCCCGGCGTCCACTCCTGGGCCGAGAACCGCGTCGCCGAGCCCTCGGCAGTCAGCGGGGCGAGGCCCCGGAACTCTTCCAGCATTGCGATCACCGCAGCCATGAACTCATTCCACTCATGCCGTTGCCGGGCACGTGATACGCCTTCAGCTGCTCGAGGCCGGGCTGCGACTCTCCGGACGACGCGTCTTGGTCCCGTGAGCGGTAGGCGGCACGGGACGTGTACTAGTCGCGTTCGAGGCCGGGCCTAAGTGAGGGCCCGGCACGGTCCGGAGGTCGACGGGTGAGACTGTTGCGGACCGTTGGTTCCGCGCACCGGATGTACAGGCCCGCAAGGAGATCATGTTGATCTCGGCATCCGGGTGCCCTCATTCCTGCCGTGGCACCGGTGTGCTGGGAGCCGGGATCCATGTACGGATCCGAACAGAACCCGGCGGACGAGCCGCAGCGGACGGCTGGTGGTGCGCCGGGGAGCGGATCACCCGCCTCGTCTCCCCACCCCACATCTCCGGCACTGCCGAGCGGGACCCCTACATAACCGACTTCAGCTCCACGCGAGTGCGTGCTGGTGATTTCTGGTCAGCGGCGGCCGGCGGTCAGGGTGACGAGGAACTGACCGCCGCCCGGCTCGATGCCAGCGGTCACCGGCAGCCCCGGTACCAGTCGGGAGAACCGGTCCACCAGCCAATCCGCCGCCTCTTGGGCGTCCGACTTGGTCGGACAACGGCCCACCATCTCGCGGCCCCCCTTGCGCTCCAGTCTCCCGGCAACGGTGATCAGCGGCGCGGGCTCGACCACGTACAGGTGGTCCGGCCAGGCAATGACCACTTTGACCGCGCCTTTGCGGGTGTTGCATCCGCGGTGCGCGAGCCGTTCGGCGACCTTGGCCTTCCGGTCGGCAGTCCGGCTGTCGACACTGGGCCCCCGCGGGTCGTTCACCGACTCGCGGGGGTCGACCGCTTCGTCACACACCCAGCACCGCCAGCCGTCACGCTCGGCCACATCATCAAGGAGACTCATCCGAGCAAACTAGCCTGCCGGCTGCCATCCCGCGTACCAGGGTCCGGGCAAGGTCTCAACACCGGCCGGCAGAGCAACGTCTGGCAACCAGCACCGATAGGTGGATACGGCGGGCCGGGGCGCGGTCAGGCAGAGCTGTGGGAGAGTACGGCAGCCGGTCGAAGTTGTTGAGGTGCGGGCCGATGTGGCATCCGGTGGTGGTGGCCTGGTTGCCCGGGCTGGCCGCGGAGACCAGGCGTTCGGCGGTCCAGCGACCGGTCACATCGGCTGCGGATGTCCTCGAAGGTCCCGAACAGCTGAGTGGTGCGCACAGTCGCCCGTCGGTTCGAAGGCCAACGAGCCTCCCTAAGAACTCGTAGCACGATCGTGGTGAGACGCGGTCTACCCTTGTCGGGGTGCCGTCCCTCACTGTTACCGCCTCTTCGTACTCATCGGCGTCTGCGGCCCTCGTCTACGCGGCGCTCCTGGATGCAGAATCCTGGCCCCCGTGGTCGGCCTACGCCGACGTCGAGTGGGATGTACCTGCGGGGATCGACCGACCGGCACGCGTGGATGACTCGCGCACTATCCGTTCCCGCACCGGAGGTGTGTGCTGCCGGGAGCGCGTCGTCGAGATGGTTCCCGACCAGCGGTTCAGCTATGAACAGACCGCAGGGCTGTTCACGTCTCATCGAGGGTATGTGGACCTGGTCCGAGCTCCCTATGGCGGCGGCACCGACATCACCTGGTCGGCGACCTACCGGCATACCCTCCCGCTCTTGGACACGCTCAGGAGACGGCGCCTGCAGGTTTGGGTGCACGATCTCGCGTCATACGGCAACTCAATCGTGAGCCGTAACTCCTAGAGGCGCAGCGCAAGTTCATGGGCCCCCCGGCGGCGCCTCCAGCGGGCCTCCTCGACGATGTAGCGGAGCTTGCCCCAGCCCTTGGTGTTCGAGGTGATGTCGTTGACGTTCGCAGCGGTGGTAATCGCGTGCAGCGGAGCGCCCTTCCCCGTCGCAGATCAGGTGGTGTTTTCTGCCCGTCTCCGCCGGTCGACCGGCGACGGGCCAGTCGCAGCGTGCATCGCTTCACTTCGTATCCATCGGTCCTTGGCCCGCCTCTATGGCACGGGGTGCCCCTCGGGCACGGGTAGTGCCGTAGCGTCATCGGCCGTGCCGCATGGAGTGTCCATGTGTCCGGTCGGCCCGTGCGCGGGATTCCGGTGGCGAGCGATGGGACCGTGATGAGCGAACTGACGAAGCCGGGAATCGAGGTTCCGGGGGGTGACGCGCCCACCGAGTTGACGGTCCGGGACCTCGTGGTCGGAGACGGACCCGAGGCGCAGCCGGGCAGGGTCGTGCAGGTGCACTACGTAGGGGTCACGTACGCGTCCGGAAGGGAGTTCGACTCCTCCTGGGAGCGGGACCGACCGTTCAAGTTCGCCGTGGGTGGCGGCAAGGTCATCAAGGGCTGGGACCGGGGGGTGAGGGGAATGAAGGTCGGCGGCCGGCGCGAGATCATCGTTCCCCCGCGTCTCGGTTACGGCAGGCAGTCGCCCTCTTCATTGATCCCGGCGGGCTCGACGCTGATCTTCGTCGTGGACCTGCTGACGGTGGTGGGCGGGCCCGCCGGAGCGAGGTCGGCTTGACCGGCTCGGCCTGAACCTGGCAGTCCGCCCGCGCGGCATCGGGCGAAGGGCCGGGAACCCCATACCTGACTTCATTGGTCCGGAACCGAAGCGGCCATGACCGAGCCACATCGGCGGCGTTCCGTTCCCTGACAATCCGTCGGTAGTTCGATGCTTCGTGGTACCGAGCGTCATCCGGGTCCGTCGGCGCGACCGCCGGCCTCGTACCGCCCGAGCTGACAAGCCAGCGGTCGCGCGTTGTCCGATCGCGGTCGCGCTGTTGCGCGAGGTGCTCTTTCCCGCCTCGACTGGGCGCGCGGTGAAGTAGCGCATCACCGGAACGGCGCGGGCAGGGCGCGGCCGCGATCGTCCGTGGTGGAACAGGTCATCTCGCTACGATCGTCCGATGCTTGAGTACCACGGGTGGATCACCATCACGGACACCGCAGCCGATGACGATGACGAGCCCCGCTTGCGGCAGATCGTCGATGGGCTTCGCCGTCACATCGCCCAGATGGACAGCCCGTACCTGCTCGACCTCAGGTGGCTTCTCCAATCACCGCTCATCACCCGACGCGGTCGGACTGTTCGAGCATGTTGCCGTGTCCGCCCCCGGTTCCTACGGACTCCTCCATGTTCACGACGACGAGGAACCGGATCGCGAGAACGAAGTACGCGTGCTGAG
The DNA here is from genome assembly GCF_040630715.1 of Streptomyces sp. NPDC005752. Lineage (NCBI taxonomy): Bacteria > Bacillati > Actinomycetota > Actinomycetes > Kitasatosporales > Streptomycetaceae > Streptomyces > Streptomyces sp. NPDC005752. The sequence continues at coordinate 32,638 of NZ_JBEXYB010000050.1, forward strand.
GCTCCTTCGAGGCAAGGTCACACACCACACGGAGGCGCTGCTGACTCCGTACGTGCCGACGGTGGAGGATCCCTTCGCGGGTTGAGGCGTCGTCGGCGGATCATGCGCGAGGCCGGAGCCGGATCGCAGCCACCGTGACGATGCCGTGGAAGGCCGTAGGCCCGACAGTCGCAGTGGGGCGCGATGGTGCGGACGCCCAGTGCTCACGCGGGTCCCCTACGACTGAATCCTGAAGTGACGTCAAGCCGGCAGACATTCGTCGGAGGAAGAACCCTGCCTACTGGAAGCTGAGCCGGTGCGGGTGTGCCGGATCAGTCGGGCAGGTGTGCACGCGCATCAGGCCGCGGCCGAGGTAGACGCCGGCCGGGTCGATGACGCGTGGGTCGTTGTCGGAGTCCCGGTCCTCGATCGGAAGCCAACTGCGTGAGGCCCCGTCACACTCCCACATGTCCACGGTGAGCAGGGGTGGCATCGCCGTTCCGCACACCTGGCAGTCGACCGGAGCGGGATCGGTCAGATGCCATGAAGCAAAGCCTCCGACCTTCCAACCGGGAGCGATCGACAGATCGCTCATGTAGTTGATCTCCTCCGGCTCCTCCGCCCGTGCCATGGCCATCGCCGCTGCGTACTCCTCATACGTCGCATAGTTTGCTGGTGGAGCGGAGCTGTCCTCGTCCGCATCGTCCTCGTCGAGGAGTTCCTCCTCCCACTCGTCGATCTCCTCCCGCAGTTCCTCCTCCAGCAGGCCGAGGTACTCGTGCTCCACGACGCGCTCAGGGTGCACGACGCACATGTTCGGCACGCATTCCTCCCGACCGGCCACCGGCGGCTCGGGCTGCGGCAGGAGTACAGCGCCGACGTCGGCGGACCGACGCCAGTTCAGTACGACGTCGATGGTGCGGTCGTCGCCGTGCACCTCGAAGGGGCACCAGAAGACCTGCAGGAGGTCCTGGCCCTCGGGACCCACAAGCTCCGGAACCTCTCGTGCGTACAACTGGGCCACGGCCAGCATCGGCACCGGGGCGTCGTCCCGAAGTTCCGGGACGTGGTTGCCCCTGCTCATGCCGTCGAGCAGCCGCCGTTCCTCCTCGGTGTACTCCCGCCCACGGGCGTCCTCCTGGATCCTGCGGCTCAGCCGCACGTCGGAGAGCAGGTGGCCCGTGCCTTTCGGGTGTACGGCCGTGCACACCGGCCACGGTTCGTCGGCCGGCCACAGGAGAGGGCCCGCAACCGAACTTTCGCCCACCCCGGGAAGGCCGTGACGGGGGTGCAGCCGCGTGGTGGTGCGGCGGTGGGCTGCCAGGGCGGGGAAAGCCGCTTCTACGTCCAGGGGACGTGGCGGGGTGGTGCGGGTCATGAGCGAGCCCTCCAAGTGCGGTCGGTGGCGACGTTATACAGCGGTCCGGACACCGGCGGCGAAATCGATGGCGTGGCCGTCAGCGGCGAGGGAGACCCGGTCCCAGCCGCGTGGTGGGCGAGATCGCGCCGGCCGGTGTGGTGCGTGAGGTACGGCGCCCCGATGCGTCCTGGCGCGGTAGGACTCGCTCAGCTGTGACCGAAGCGGCCGCGGGCAGGCGGCGCGGCCCGGGGTGCCTGCTCCACCGACGTCACTGCAAGGCGTCCAGTGCAACGGCCTGGGCAATGGCGAGGCGGCGGTCGAGGCCTGCACTCGCGATGTCCACCAGATAGCGGTCGCGCAGCCCGAACTTCCTCTCGACCGCCATCCAGCGCTTGTCACCTTCGGCGAAGTCGAAGTGACGCGGCCATGCGAACGGTACGAACTCGGTGGCCGGCAGGAAGTCCCAGATCCGGCGCAGCACAGCCAGCGCCGCGTTGCGCTCGCGCCCGGTGAGTTCCGCCAGCCCCGGCTGCTCAAGGACCCAGGTCGAGCGCAGCAGAGAGACCATGGTCTTCTCACGGAACGAACCGATGGGGCTCCCGTCCTCGTCCCGCACCGTGTAGACGGCGCCGACGTCCAGGACTTGGTCGGCCTCGAAGGTGCACAGGACGTGGTGCCGGGACTCGTCGGTGTAGATGGTCACCTGTTCCTTCAACGCCATCAGATCCTGCTGGGCGAATGCGACGACCTCACCGGCCGATCCGTCCAGATGAGCGGAACTCACCACGTACTGGTTGGTCATCACGGTCGTCTTCTGGCTCACGATGAACCGCTCGGCCGCCTGCAGGTGCGTGGTGTCCACGGGGTGGCTCCCTCTGTTCGCATCTCTTGCGCCGCCCGGCTGCCACCTGCTCGCGGCCTTCGTTCGCCTGTCGGACCATCGTTGCGATCACGCCAGCGTGAAGCAGCCCCGGAAAGTCGCGCCCCTACGCGACCAAAGGCGAGGGTGTGCGGTTCCCCACCAGCACGTACACACCTGTGCTTGTTCACTTTCGTCGTTCGCGCCTCCTGCAGGAGGATGATGCGGTGCTCGCGGGCGGTGGACGTCGTCGGTCCGTGCAACGGGACGACGCGCTGACCGAACGCGTCACACGGCCTTTCCGGGACCGGCTTGCCCGGCCCCGGCGGTCGGGACCGGGCGGCCCGTCCTCCGGCACCAGGACCGGCCTGCACCCGTCGACCGGAGCCGCGAGCTGTGCCGATCAGGGGTGAGCCGCCAGGCAGTTCTGTGCGGTCCGGGTGGCCCGTGTGAAGTGAGTAGGAGCTGGTCAGGCCCTTGTGGTCCAGGGCATCGACGCTGTTGGTGACGCACGTCTGAGAGGCCACGAAGCCACCCCCGTCAATCCCACGACACGATGAAACCCCGCCGTGCTTCCCGCGCCGGCTTCGTACCGCGCGGCTCAGGAGCAGGCCTTCTGGCTTCCTGTTCGTCACCCGCTTCGCTCTGTCGTACTGCCCTGCGGCTAGTTTGTGTGCAGGACAGGTACGCAAACCCGTGGTGGCAGAGGTGCACGGGGGACGGGAGGTCGGGAAGAGTGTCGCTGCGCGGAGGTGATCCAGCAGAGATCGGCGGTTATCCGCTCGAGGCGCGGCTCGGCTCGGGTGGCATGGGCACGGTCTTTCTGGCCCGTACGAGCTCGGGGCGACCTGTCGCGATCAAACTGATCCACCAGCAGTTCGCGGGGGACGACGAGTTCCGCATCCGTTTCCGGCAGGAGGTGGCGGCCGCGAGGCGGGTGAGCGGCGCGTTCACCGCCGCCGTGGTCGATGCCGCCCCGGAGGCCGAGCAGCCGTGGATGGCGACGACCTACATCGAGGGGCACACGCTCGCCCAGCGCATCGCCGCGAACGGCCCGCTGAACGGAGCGGAGCTGAGGAGGCTCGCCATCGGGCTGGCGGAGGCGCTGTGCGACATCCACCGGGTCGGGGTCGTCCACCGTGATCTGAAGCCCTCGAACGTCGTGCTCTCGGCCGAGGGGCCGCGTGTCATCGACTTCGGCATTTCGCGTGCCGCGGACCAGCAGACGCTGACGATGACGGGGCGGGTCATCGGGACGCCGCCCTTCATGTCGCCGGAGCAGTTGCAGACGCCGCGTGGTGTGGGGCCGCGGTCCGATGTCTTCTCGCTGGGGACTCTGCTGGTGTACTCGGCGACGGGCCACGGGCCCTTCGACGCGGACAGCCCCTACATGACGGCCTATCAGGTGGTGCACGACGAGCCGTCGCTGGGTGCCGTGCCGGTGGCGTTGCGTGAGGTCGTCGAGTCGTGCCTGCACAAGGAGCCCGAAGGGCGCCCCTCGGCGGACGAGCTCCTCGTGCTGCTGCGGGACCTGCCGGCCGACCTCGGCGGGACCGGTGCGAGCGGAGTCGGCGCGGGTCGCACCCGCGACATGATCACCCAGCATCATTTCGCGACGGGGGCGAGCCCTGCGCCGACTGCCCCGGCCGGTCCCGGGTCAGGGAAAACCGGCCCCCGGATCGGCCGCCGTCTGCGTCGCCGGTGGCGCCCTGTGCTCGCGGCCGCGGTCGCGGTGGCAGCGATCGGCGGAGGAGCCGCCGCGCTGAAGGCGGGCGGCGTCGGGGGGCACACCGGCGGAGACAAGGGCAACGGCGTCGCGGTGCCGGGTGCCACACTTCCGGACGGCTTCGCGCCGTGGCGCAAGACCGTACAGGGCGGTGGCGAGGACATCCCCGACGAGCTGCGTTGTATCGCGCGCGGCGACGCGCTGTTCTGCGGGGGCGGCGGTGTTGTCGCGACCCGTATCAGGGCACAGGACGGTTCGCCGGTGTGGACGGCGAAGAGCCCGGGCGTCCCTGTTCAGGGCTTGCATCTGGTGGGCGTCACCGATGACACGGTGCTCGGTTACCGCTTCGCCGCCCAGGACGCACCGCAGGACCCTCCCAGCGAGGTGGTGGCCATCGACGCGAGCGACGGCCGGGAGCTGTGGTCCGTGCCGTCAGGCGCCCAGTCGATGGCCGTCACGGGACGTTCGCACGACGCCGTGGTGGTCGGCTCCGCCGCCGTGACGGTCGACGCCTCCAACTCCCGCTTCGAGGCCCGGGACGCGCACAGCGGTGAGGTCGACTGGACGACGCCGTTCCCCGGGGGCACGCAGTGTGCTCCCGTCCCGGCGGGCCCGCGGCTCTTCGCCATGTGCGCGACGGATGCGGAGGTGGATGCCCTGGAGGTACGCCACCCCACCTTGTACACGGTCGACCGCACCTCGGGGGCACTGGGCACACCCATCGCGGTTGACGGCCCCGCCGTGCCGATGGGCGTCGCCGACGGCCGGCTCGTACTCCTGCGGAGCCACATGGAGGGAGCGGCGTTGACCGGCTACGACGGAGTGGCGCGCGTCGACCCGGCCTCGCGGAAGGTCACGTACTCCCGACTCGCCAAGACATACGCGGGAACGCCAGGCATGGCGAACGGCGCCGTGTACGTGAGCGGACAGGTGGGCCTGGTCACAGCGCTCGACCCTGCGACCGGCCGGACGAAGTGGTCGCGGCAGACGGGCGTGGAGGGCGCGTCGGGTCCCGTTGCCGGAGCCGACGCGCTGTACTTCAGCTCGGCCACCGGCCGGGTGGTCGCCCTTTCGCCGTCCGACGGCAAACTCCTGTGGTCGACAGATCCGCAGGCCGACGGTCTGACGGGCGAGCAGGGCGCAAGCCCGCGCGTGGCCCTCGCGGGCCGTGCGGTGATCGTGGCTGCGGCCGAGAACACCGTTTTCGCCTTCGACGCGCAGAAGCCTCCGAAGTCCGGCTGACCGGGGGAGGCGCCGGCCGCCTTCCGCGGGAGGCCGCAAGGCGGACACCGCAGGAGTCGTGTGTGGCGCACCACCGGTCAAGGAGCGAGCTCTTTGGTGCCGTGCCAGTCCAGGATGAGGACCGTTGCGTCGTCGTTGAGGTTGCCCCGGCAGGCATCCAGTACCGCTTTGGTCAGGGCTCGCACGAGCTCCCTGGGATGCCAGGCGCGGGTGTCGACCAGGATGGAGGCCAGGTCGACAGCTCGGGCACCGCGTTCCTGCATGCCGTCGGTGAGCAGGACCAGACGGTCGCCGGGGTGCAGCTGAAGTTCCTGCAGCTGGTAGGAGGTGGGCGCTGCGACGCCGAACGGCAGGTTGACGGCGAGCTGGACCTCCTCGGCTTCGGCAGCACCGTCCCGCAGACGCAGCGGCCAGGGATGTCCGGCGTTGACCAGTTCACACGTGCCCGTTTCGAGGCGGATGCAGAGCAGTTGTCCGGTCGCCAGCCCGCGCGTGTGGGTCAGCAGGGCTTCGTGGGCTTGATGGGCCTGCTGGAGTGCGTCGCAGCCTGTGCGGCGGGCTCCGCGCAGCGCGGCGGTGACCAGCGTGGCCAACAGGGCGGAGTCGGTGTCGTGGCCCATGGCATCGGTGATCGACACGTGCAGCGTGTCCCGATCGAGGGTGTAGTCGTAGGTGTCGCCGCCGATGTCGTCGGCCGGGACAAGACCTGCGGCGAGGGTGAACTGAGGCGCCTCGCAGCAGGAGGCCGAGGGGAGCAACTGGTGCTGGATCTCCGCGGCCAGGCTGGTCCGAGTAGTGCGTCGGCCGGCGTGGTACAGGTCCGTGAAGCGGCGATCCGTGACGATGATGTAAGCCAGCGCGTGGGCCGCGTCGTTGATCTGTCCGAGCACGGTGTCGTCGGCGTACCGCAGTGTCACCTCCAGCACACCGATGCAGTCGCCGCGATTGCTCACCGGCGAGATCACGCGCTGTCCGCCCTGGCCATCGGGTTCCACGTGCTGACGCTGGTTGCGGAGGACCGTGTCGTAGATGCTGCCTTGCAGGTCGATAGGTCTCGCGGCGTCCTCCATGTCACCCTCGGCGGGAGCGGTCAGGCGCAGGAGCCGTTCCTCCATGAGATCGAGGAACAGGAACGACACGCAGTCCGCCCCGAAGCGTTTGCGTAGATCGTGCGCAATTACGCTGATGGACTCCCCGGGCGGCGCGGACTCTGCTGCGGTCAGAAGCTCGCCAAGTTCCAGATCTCTGCCATCCATGGCAACCTCCCGTTGTCTGTCGCCACTTATGCCCCGGGTCGTCAACCTCACCCATCCGTCCGTCACGCCCGGCGACGATCTCCCTCCTGGGCCGGCCGGGTGAGGGCTGAAGTGGTGCCCGGGAGTCCACTGAGCCGGTGCCTGGGGGAGCGGCTCACCACGCCGCGGGGGGAGTGATTCCCGAAAGGGGGAGGGCCTGAACAGCGGCCCGAGCTGCCGCATTATGAGGTGGGCCCGGCAAGAGGAACCCCCGCCCCCCACGACCTCCTGCAACGCGCTTCGGCGACCAGTTGGGACGGTGCGTCGTTTGTCAGACCCGCCTGCGATGCTTCGGGCATGGAGATGACAGTGCAGCTGACGATCGACTGCTCCGACCCGCAGGGCATGGTGACCTTCTGGTCCGGGGCCCTGGGCTACGTGCCTGAGCCTCCGCCTGGTGGGCACGACACGTGGCGGGCCTACTGGGCGTCGGTGGGGGTGCCCGAGGCGGAGTTGCCGGTCGGTGCCGGGGATGTTCCGGAGTCGATCATCGATCCCGCGGGAGGCGGACCGAGGGTGTGGTTCCAGCAGGTTCCGGAGTCCAAGGTCGCCAAGAACCGGTGGCACTTCGACCTGAAGGTCGGTGGGGGGCGTGACATCCCGCTGGACGTCCGCACACAGCGGGTCACGGCTACGGTGGAACGGCTGGTCAAAGCCGGTGCCACCGTGTCGCGGATCAGGGACGAGCCGGAGATGGCGCTCTATGCCGTGGCCATGCAGGACCCCGAGGGCAACGAATTCGACGTCGTCTGAGGGTCGGTAGGGCGGTGCGGGTCGCTGCCGCCCGCTCACGACCGCGACCAGCGGAGTCGTTCGTAGTGGACGGAGCCCGCTGCCTCGCGGCCACTGGCCTGTCTTTTTTGATCTGTTTATCCCGCACTTGGCCGCACGGCTCCCGGCGGTCCACCGCATCGAAACGCCGAGATCGGCAGCCACGGGAGCCGAGCTTCCTGCGGTTGCGGGCCTGCCCTGCCCAAAAGCTACGTGCAGCTTGGGTGGTGAACCCGCCGCGTAAGTTTCCCAGTTCATGATCAAAGGGCTCGGTCAGACCCCGCCGGGTGGTTTTTCGCAGGTCCTCCTGCTTCCCGGCTCCGAAGCCCTGCCGAATCCCTGGGGCCGAGCGTGGCCGATGAGCGTCAGAGTGGGTTGAGGCGGGCCTTGAGCAGGCAGAACTCATTGCCTTCGGGGTCGGTCAGGACATGCCACTGTTCCTGTCCTGTCTGTCCGATGTCGGCCGGGCGCGCACCGAGCTTCAGAAGGCGGTCGAGCTCGGCGCCCTGATCGCGGTCGGTGGCGTTGACGTCGATGTGCAGCCGGGACTTCCCCTGCTCCGGTTCGTCCCGGCGGCTGAGGATGATCGTCGGCTGCGGACCACCGAAACCTTCGCGCGGCCCGATCTCCAGCGTGCCGTCGTCCTCGCGATCGAGCACGACGAAGTCCAGGACCTCGCACCAGAACCGCGCCAGCACCTCAGGGTCGCGGCAACCGAGCACGAGCTCACTGATACGACACGCCATGACGAAACCTGCTTTCAGCCCGGGAACTGCCCGGCAAGCCACACGCGAACCTCATGGGCTCCCGGCAGTGGGAACTCCGAGACCGTACCGGAGGGGGCGAGCACGGGCGATGTGTTTTCGGCGCCGCCCCTGTCCGGGCATCCGGGCTGTTGGGCTGTTGGGCAGTTGGGCAGTTGGGCAGTTGGCCGTGGATCAGGGAAGCTGACGAGTGCTTGTCGACGGGCCCCGGACCGGGCTCGGTTCCGGACGCCGAACGGTGTTCTTCTAGAGATCGAGGGCGCCGCTGTCGTCTACGGATGGGTATGTGCACTCGACGAGGGGGAGAACGTATGGAGCCGTCAATGCTCCGCCGCGCGGTTGACGCAGGACGAACGACCGTTTCGGCGCTGGGCCTTCAGGTCGACGATGCGATCGTCATCAACAACTCGGACCGTGTCGCGCTGCGCCTGGTCCCTTGTGATGTCCTGGCTCGGGTCGCGCCTCCGGGGCAGCTGGCCGATTCCGCGTTCGAAGTGGAGGTCGCCCGCCGTCTTGCCGACGTCGAGGCTCCGGTGGCGGGGCTCGACCCTCGGGTGGAGCCCCGGATCCACTCGCGTGACGCCTTCGCCATCTCGCTCTGGACCTATTACGAACCTGTGGGACCGGCGATCGCAACGGCCGTCTACGCGGACGTGCTCCGGCGGCACCATGCCGCCTTGCGCCGGATCGATCTGGGCGCACCACATTTCACCGATCGAGTCGCTGCGGCGCTGAGAAAGGTGAACGACCGGGAGCAGTCCCCCGAGCTGCCCGATGCCGACCGGAAACTCCTGGGCGACACACTCGATGGACTGCGCGCCGCAGTCGGCACGGCCAGGGCCGGTGACCAACTGCTGCACGGCGAGCCGCATCCGGGCAACCTCCTCAACACCGGAAGAGGCCCGCTTTTCGTGGACCTCGCCACGGCCTGCCGTGGACCGGTCGAGTTCGACCTCGCCCACGCGCCCGAAGAAGTGGCAGAACACTACGCGGGGGCGGACCAGGGACTGATCCGCCGGTGTCGCGCCCTGAACTGGGCGATGTTCTCGGCCTGGCGCTGGCGCCGGGACGACCAGATGCCTGACCGGGACCACTGGAGGACGGTGGGGATCGACCGGGTTCGTGCCGCACTCGACCGCTGCGACCCTGGCTGAACCCGAGACGGGGGGCGGCTCTGCCCTGATTCCGTGCGCCGTGCACGGCGCACGGCGCAGCCCGGTCGAACTCGTCCGGCTCGGACAGGACGTCTCATTCCCTCGTCCCCTGCCCATGGCAACCAACCGAGGCCGCCCGCCTGGGCGCATGGGTGGCAGGGCAGGTCTCAGAGGTCCTTGATCCGGGTGTCGGCCACCGCGAGGGCGAGTTCCGGGCCGTACGCGGAGGAGGGTGACTGGAAGCCCGGTGTGTAGGAGCCGGTCAGCACGCGGCGGGCGATCTCCACGGACGACAGCTGCGTGAACCGGTAGCCGGTGGGTGTGTCGATCAGGGCGAGGGCCACGCTGCCGTCCCGGCCTGTGACCTCGGCGACGATCTTGCTGCGCCCCACTTCCCGCTCCTGCGCCGTCGGTCCGTCAGGAAGCGTGGAGAGGTCCAGGTCGATGGGCAGCGGCCGGCCGGCCTGTACGTACACCTCGATGGAGGGGATGCCCGTGGCGAGGTGGCTGGTGATCAGATCGCCCATGGACGCGGACACGCATTCCTCCGGACCGTCGTCGCCGAAGTCGAACGAGGCACTCGACGTCACCCTCTCCGACGGGCAGATCGCCGAACTCGACGGCCTCACGGCGCCCGCCCTCGACTACCCGCACAACATGATCGGGACCATGGTCGGATTCCAGCAGGGCGACACCACCATCAACGGCCTGACCGCCCAGGCCTTCGTCCGCTGACAGTCAGCCCCCTCTCACCGTCGCCGTCGGCATGATCCGGGCCGGGGCGAGGCTGCTCATACCCGTCTGCCGACGACACAGCAGAACCCCGAGTCGTCGGCAGCGTCCGCGACACGTCATCCATTCGCCGACAGATCCGATCACCACGCGGGCGAACCAGGACCGAAACGGTCCGCATCTGCCTCTAGCGTCGTGGATGACACGGAGTACCACCCGAAAGGAACCCCCGGATGAGCGAGACGCCGGAGCGCGAGGACAAGGCCGGACTCGTCGAGGCTGACGACAGGGCCCTGAGGGTCCGGGCCAGGTACGAGCAGATCGAGCAGCGTGTACTGGGCAGGACATGGACGCTGCCGGAACTCGCGGTCGGCTTCACCAACGATGCCGCCTACGTCGGGCGCCTGGTGCTCGCCGCGGAGCGCACATGGGGCATCGACGGTGATGTGGACGCCGAACTGCGGCACAAACTGGCCGAATGCCTGTGGTGGGTCTTCGTGCTCGCCGACCGACTCGATGTCGACATGCCGGAGGCTTACGCCGCCACGATGGACCGCATCGACGGCGGTCTGGCGCAGACCCTGCGGGGCATGGGCGAGTGAGCGCGGGGGGCACCCGGTCCTGATCCGTACGTCAGCCGCCGCCCGGGGCCGGGTGAGGACCCGGTCGGGACGGCTTCAGGCGTCGCCGGCCGGCGGCGCATCCGAGGTGCTGCAGGCTCGTGGATGTCGTCACGCACCTCCCGGCGGATGCGCAGGACCGCGGAACCGGCGCGAGACAGCGGGCGTTCGTGCCCGGGCTGTTCGCCGGTTGTGGTGCTTGGAGGGGCGTGCAGGGAGGATGAGGCAGAAAGAGTGAGGCCCCGGGCCTGGCCCGATCCGCCGTCGGTGGGGGAGCGGAGCCACGTCGGCCGGGGAGGCCCCCGGGTGATGAGCCGAGCCCGGGCCGCATCCCGATCACCCGGGGCCGGTGCGGGACGGGCCTGCGGCTGTACGGGGAACCCGGCCAGGCGGTGGTGGGCCGCCCTCCGCGAGCGGGCCGTGTCATGCCTGGTGGAAGTCGCGGCCGACCGAGGTCCGCGAGGCCGGAGCGCTCGCCGATGTCGACCCTTCTGCCCTCAGAACACCCCCGGGCGGCCCCTTCCACCGCTTGATCGTCCCCGGGCGGGGTAGCGAACTGGCATGGCCACAGAGAACACCGCCACTGATGCGAGCGGATACGTCCAGCCCGAGGTCGACGTCCGGGCACTGACCGAGGTGCTCGACGGCGAGTACGCGGAGATCCGCGACCTCGTCCGGACCAACCTGGTGACGTACGCCTCCGTTCTCGAGGACGCAGAGGAACTCGGCGTCGACGCGTTTCGCGAGCGGGTGCGTGAGCTCGTGGTCGAGATGGCCGCGACAGGCCAGACCGGCATGGGTTTCCCGAGCCGGTACGGCGGGGGTGGCGACATCGGGGCCTCGATCGCCGCGTTCGAGACGCTTGCCTTCGGCGACCTGTCGGTCCTGGTGAAGGTCGGCGTGCAGTTCGGGCTCTTCGGCGGCGCGATCCTGCATCTGGGCACCGAACGTCACCACGAGGCCTATCTCCCGGCCCTGATCACCGGGCAGCTGATGGGATGCTTCGCGATGACCGAGACCGGGCACGGCTCCAACGTCCAGGCGCTCGGCACCCTCGCGAGGTACGACGCCGACAGCCGGCAGTTCGTCATCACCACCGACGGCGACGGGGCGTACAAGGACTACATCGGCAACGCGGCCCGCCACGGCGAGCTCGCGGTCGTCTTCGCACAGCTGGAGGTCGGCGGGAAGTCCGAGGGTGTGCACGCGTTCGTCGTGCCGATCCGCGTCGACGGCGAGGTGGCGCCCGGCGTCCACATCGAGGACGACGGCCGCAAGATGGGCCTCAACGGCGTGGACAACGGCCGGATCCGCTTCGACGGCGTGCGGGTGCCGCGCGAGGCACTGCTGAACCGGTTCGCGGACGTCACCGCCGAGGGCGTCTACGAGAGCTCGATCGAGAACCCCGACCGACGCTTCTTCACCATGCTCGGGACACTGGTGCAGGGCCGGGTCAGCGTCGGCGGCGCGGGGGTCAACGCGGCCAAGATCGCCCTCGCGATCGCGACGAAGTACGCCGTCCGGCGCCGGCAGTTCGAAGCGACCTCGGACACGGAGGAGCAACTGCTCCTCGACTACGGTCTGCATCAGCGTCGGCTGCTGCCGCTCATCGCCCGTACGTATGCGCTGCACTTCGCGCAGGACGTCGTGCGCACACAGCTGCACGAGGTCTTCTCCGGCATCAAGGACGACGCGTACGCGCGGCGCCAGCTCGAGTCACGGGCCGCCGGCACCAAGGCACTCGGCACCTGGCACGCGACGCGGGTCGTCCAGGAGTGCCGCGAGGCGTGCGGTGGCGCCGGATACCTCAGCGTCAACCGCTTCGCCGCCCTCAAGGCCGACAGTGACATCTTCACCACCTTCGAGGGCGACAACCACGTCCTGCTGCAGCTCGTGGCCAAGGGCCTGCTCACCCACTACGCGAGCGAGTTCGAGGACCTGGACCAGCTGGGCACCGTTCGTTACGTCACCGGCCTGGCCGTCGAGACGGTGATAGAGAAGACGTCCGTCCACAAGCTGCTCGAGCGTGTACGCGACCTGCTGCCCGGCGGCGACGAGTGGGACCAGGAAGCCGGCCTGCTCGACTCGGAGTACCAGCTCGCCATGCTCCGCTACCGGGAGGAGCACATGCTCGCCGGCGTCGCCCGCAGACTCAAGCGCGGGGTCGACCAGAAGCGCAGCCCCGGGGTCGTCTTCTCACAGGTGCAGGACCACGTCATCGCGGTCGCCCACGCACACGTCGAGCGGCTGGTGCTCGAGGCGTTCGTCGACAAGGTGCGTGCGCTGCCCGAGAGCGGTAACAAGGTGGCGCTCGGGTTGCTGTGCGACCTGTTCGCCCTGTCGACGATCGAGGCTGACCGGGCCTGGTTCATGGAGCACGGTCGGCTGACCGTCCAGCGTTCCAAGGCGATCAGCCGCGAGGTGAACGACCTCTGCCGCAAGGTCCGGCCCCTCGCAGTCGACTTCGTCGACGCCTGGGGCATCCCGCCGGAGATGCTGCGCGCGCCGGATCTGGTGGGCTGATCCGAAGGCGGACCTCCGCGCAGCTGCGACCGGTACGGTGCCGGACCGCCCACACACGGGCCAGGGGAGTGGCAGGCTCCCGGGCACGTGCAGCCGGGCAACCGGGCCTGGATTCCGGTGTGCTGCGAGTGCCGGACCCGGTACCTGCGGTACCGGGTCCCGACGGACGCCACGTACGATCACGGCGGGACGTGACACCACCGACGCGCGTGGAGAGGGCAGGAGTCCGTTGAGCAGTCAGCCGGCCGAGACGGAGATCGCCCGCATACGGTGGGAGGACTTCCGTACACTCGGCAACCGGTCCGGCGGGGTGCCCGGGTCGCTGCGCCGTCTGCTCGCGGCCGCTGACGAGGACGATGCCCTGGCGGCCTACTGGGACCTGGAGAACGTCGTGGTCGTGCAGGGGCAGTTGCACAGCGCCGCGCTGCCCACGGTCTCCGTTCTCCTGGCGGGCCTGCTCGGAGAACTGTCTGCGGACGCCCGGGACATGGTCCTGGAACTCCTCCGGCAGATCGTCACGGGCGAGTCCGACGAGGGCGAGGCGGCACTGGGCGACACCGACCTGGGCGACCGCTGCCGAGAAGCGGCGCGCACCGGCCTGTGGCTCGTCTATCGCGAGCTCGGTACCCGGCGCAGGGAGACGGCGGAAGCCATTTTGGAACGCATCGAAAGCGAGAAGCCGAGGCTCGCCGCCCATCTTGACGGTGTCCGGGGCAAATAACCTGCTGTCCCGGTCGGTCGCCCCGCAGTGGGACGGGTACGTCACGACGCCGTATCCGCCACCCCCACGTACCCGGTGCCCGCGCCTTCGCTCTATTCGGCGGGGTGTGTGGGAAGCGGTGCGGGACGCCGTGCGACGGATCTGCGGTGTACCACCCCGATCAGCACTACCACTGCCGTCGCCGGCGCCGCGGTTGCCGGGGCGCTGAACAGCGCGTCGCGCAGCGGTTCCGGCTGTAGCTTCCATGCCGGTCCGCTCCGGCTGTACGCAGAGACGGGAACTCACCCGATCGGCGGCCCGTCCGGTTGTGTGAGGGAAACGGCAGTCCTCCGTAAGCAGAAGCTGCCGCGCTGGCGTGACTGTCCGCCCGTACGGAAGTTCTCCTGTGGCCGGAGAGGGAGCGTCGGCCTAGCATGAATCCGGGCAGCCCTTCCGAGCTGCAGCGGAATGACGATTCCGGCACGTGGACCGCTCTTCCGAATGCGAACCGTCAGGAACATCTTTTCGGTGAACACGTGGTTTCGCGATCATTCTGTTCGTTCAGCCTGAGGAAATTCATCTGATTCGCGCGGGAGTCCTCCCGCCTGGTGCGCTGTGGCGAGACGGAGGTGTGGGCCCATGGTGACGTCGGAAGGGAATATGGGAGAGCCGACCGTTGAGGACGGCGCTTCCGTATGGCGAATCGCACGCGATTCCCACGTGCTCGATGTTAATTCTTCCTACAGCTATCTGCTCTGGTGCCGTGACTTCGCGGCGACCTCCGTGGTCGCCCGCGACGAAAGCGGCACGGCAGCCGCCTTCGTGACGGGGTACTTCCGCCCCGAACAGCCCGGCACGCTCGTGATCTGGCAGATCGCCGTGGACGTCAAGCGGCGTGGACGGGGGCTGGGCGGGGCCATGCTGGATCACCTGACCGGCCGCCTGCGGTCCCGTGGTGTCCTCCAGCGGATGGAGACGACGATCAGCGCTGAGAACGAGGCGTCGCAGCGGCTGTTCCACTCGTTCGCCGCGCGACACGGGGCGTCGGTGGAACGCGAGCCGCTGTTTCCCGCACGACTCTTCCCCGACGCCCACGAGTCCGAACACCTGTACCGCATCGGACCGTTGGCTGAGTCTCCCACTCCGACGCCAGGAACCCAGTACTCGGAATCCCGCCGCACTAGGAGCGTTTCATCATGACGAGGACCCCCTCCGACCTGAGTGTCTTCGAGAGTCTTGAGTCGGAAGTACGCAGTTACTGCCGTAGCTGGCCCGCGGTCTTCGACCGTGCGCAGGGCGCCCGGCTCACGGACGAGGACGGCCACTCGTACCTGGACTTCTTCGCCGGTGCCGGGTCGCTGAACTACGGGCACAACAACCCGGTGCTGAAACGTGCGCTGATCGACTACATCGAGCGCGACGGCATCACCCACGGCCTGGACATGGCCACGACGGCCAAGCGGGCCTTCCTGGAGACGTTCGAGAACGT
>NZ_JBEXYB010000051.1:0-46113 GCF_040630715.1 Streptomyces sp. NPDC005752
CGAAGAATTCGAGGCCCAGCACCATCGCTCCCAGGCGACCACGAACACCGCCTGAAACCAAAGACATCGGCCGCTACGAAACCCAGGGCAGCTCACCATCGCATCGGCCGGCCCTTCGGTGAGCGTGCGGTGCACCGCTTCGAGATAGCTGGCGATCGACGGATAACCGGGCTTGTCGCAGGCCAGGTTGTCCGGTAGCGACCAGTAACCGACGCCGTCCGCGCCCACGTAGTGCCCGGATTCGGGGCCTGCTTCGTCGCCGGTTAGCCACGGAACCACCGCAGCACCCCACATGTCGCCGCGGCCGACCTCGGGCAGCCGCGGCCTGAGCGCATCGATCGGGCCGAGCAGGACCCCCCCAGGCAAGAATGCTCCCGAGCCGACCTCGCCTTCTTCCTCGTTGGCCTCGATGTACTGGTGCTCCACACCGCCGCACAGCCGCCACAGCGCGGCCAGCTCCAACGGCAGGGCGGACCCGAGGTGCTGCCTCAGCACCGCGTCCGCGTTCGCCATCTCTGTCTGCGCCGCAGGGGGAAGCAGGGAGGCGTATGAGGTGGGGGCGTGCTGCTCCAGCCACCCCACGAGGCGGCCCCACGCCGCCTCGACCTGCGCAGTCCTGGCTTCTGCATTCAGTTGATCGCTCATCCCGCCAACCTAACCGGCGGGAAGAAAAGGGATCTCTGTGAGGAACATCGCGCTCGCCATCAGCGCCGCCACCATCAGCTTGCAGACGGGACATGCTTGGGGGTCCCGGCCTCGCCGCAGACGGTGGCTCTGCACTCAAGGCTTCAACCACGACCTCGGGTGATGGCCCGCAAGGCTCAGCCGGAGGCGCGCGACCCCGAGCACGAAGCGGCACGGAGCCGGGACCGCTGAAGCGTCGCTCACTGACTCAAGCAGAACAAGCAGCGCAGACAGAACGAGCAGCCCTACCACCGCCAGATGAAGCCCCTGCTCAACGCTTACGCTGACCAGCTCATCCATGTCATCGACACCGGACACTCTAATCGCCAACTCACGTGCCCACTCGCCAACCGAAGCGCTCAGGCACAATGCCAGTGTGACTGAGCTTGGCGGTTGACCTCGCGGATCACTCGTCCTGCTGACCTGCGGTTCTCATGGGACAGCGGAGGCGGCCGCGTAGAAGTAGGCGTCAAGCAGTGGTTCCTCGAGCAGCAAGTGAACCGCGAGTGGAAGCACGTAGGCTCATCGTGTGTCAGCTCACCGAGCAGCGGGCGACGAGCATGATCGCCTACGAGTTGTACGTCCTGGGCATGCGTGATGACGGGTTGCGACAGGTCAGCGCGGCCTCGGTGAACCACCTGCGCCAGCGCCTGACAGGCTTGGTGCCACCCGCTGAGGTCGATCGCGTCGTAGCCACAGCGGACGGATACCAGATGCACTGCCTGTTCCAGGATCGTGTCCCCACAGCACGAGAAGTCGCTGTGATCTTGCAGGCGGCATGATCTTTGACCGGGCGTGGCGTGTTCGGTGATCAGAACCGGCTGATCGCCTCGCCGGCGAGGTTGAGGTTGCTGGTTCTTGGTGCTCGGCGGCAGCCTGGCGCGAGTGGCACCCGGGTTCCGTACACGATGACGCGGTTCCCTGCGGATCGCGCTGCGGCGGAAGCGGTGGGGCCGAGGTGGTCGATGACACGGCCAGTCGCTTCCGCCAGCCTTCGAAAGGTGGTGGTTCACCTGCTTCGCGCAGGTGATTTCCCTGAGAGATCATCACGGGCCGACCTCATCTTCGCAGGGGCTCCGCCGGCCAGATGGCTAACGCACCACGCGGTAGCCGAGGTAGACGACACTTGAGCTGAAAGTGCGGGTCTCGACAAGTTCGAGACCCACCCTGTGCTCGTGCTGGGGGAAGAACGGAATGCCGCCGCCGACCAGCACCGGGTACACCCTCGCCCGGTACTCGTCGATCAGACCCAACGCAGCCGCCTCGGCGGCGAGAGTCGCCCCGCCGATCGCGATGTCGCCCTCCCCCGGCTCGGCTCGCAAGCGCTCGATCTCCTGTGCCAGGCCGCCGGAGGCCAGGCGGGCGTTGCCCTGTACCTCCGAGAGCGATGTGGAGAACACCACCTTGGGGAGCGATCTCCAGATCGCGGAGAACTCGAGCGTCGAGAAGTCGATCGACGGATTCTGATCGACGGTCTCCCAGTACGACATCGTCTCGTACAGCCGTCGCCCCAACAGGTGGACACCGACCTCCCGCACCTCATCGGTGGCGAAGCGGAACACCTCCTCGTCGGGCGCCGCCCAGTCGAGGCCGCCGTCCGGACCGACGACATAGCCGTCCAGGGAGATGCTCATCGAATAGGTCACACTGCGCATCGGAAGTCCTCCTCGGTGGAAGGTTCGACAGTACGACCGCCCGACGCCGCGAGCCTCGAGGCTCGCGAGATCCCCTGGGCCACCGCGCCTTGTCGCGCTCGCGCCTCGGCCGTCACCGCATCCAGTGCCTGCCGGTGCTCCAACCCACAAAGCGCCGGGCACGTCCGGTGTCTGCCGTTCCGTCGTCGCCGAAGGTGCCGCCCTCGGCGACCAAGGTCAGGCCCGCCAGGGCAGGGACAAGCCGGGTTGTGACGTGGGACGGGTGGCGGGCCGTCTCCTCCCTCAGCTCTGCGATGACCCGCTGCTGCTCCTCCGGCGGGCACAGGGACAGGTGGAACACCATTTGGCGCCACGCGTACGCAGCGTCCTTGATCGTGCCCAACGGCCGCGGGTTGCGGTGCACACGGGCGGTCAGTCGGCACACGGTCACGAAGCAGCGGCGCGCGAGGTCGGCCCACCCGGGCCGGGGGGCAATGCCCACCCGGTGGACGAGCGTGGCCAAGTTGTGCGTGGTGAGGATCTGCGCCTGCTCGATCACCGCCCCGTTCGCGGCGACCGACCAGGACCGCGAGGCGGGCGCAGCGCGATCGGCGCACAGCCGTGCGAAACCGGGGGAGGTACGAGCGCCGTACGAACGGGTCAAGGCTTCGCCGGCCTCGACGATCGCGAGATTTCGGATCGCTGCGTAGTCGATGCCGTAGTACCGCTCGTACAACGTGCCGCCGAGCAGTTCACCCGCGACCCGCGCGGCCTTGAGGAACTTCGGGCTGAACGTGCCCATGAAGATGTCGGCAGCCAACTCCTCCACGAACGGTGCCCCAAGGTCGCACTGCCGGTCAAGAACGCCGAATTCGCGGACCATCGGGTTGGGCAGGATCGTACCCGGGAAGGCCTGCACGGCCAGCTCGCCGAGCTGCCGCAGCACGGCGAACGCACCTTCACCGTCGGGCGTGCCCAGTAGCGCAGACCGCTGCCCCGACACAGCCCGTACCCAGGGCAGCTCCTCGACGCGCACCTGTCGTTCCAGGTTGCGTAGGAGCAATGAGCGGCGGTTGCGGAACGCCCGGTAGTTCGCGGCCATCACAGCTCGCAGCGGCTCGTCCTCGTACGCGTGTGCGGTGGTGGCGGCGACCAACTGCGGCACCAGCTCGGCCATGACCTCGGCAGACGGGACAACGCCCCGCTCCACGAGCGTGCTGAGGGGTGCGCTCAGCGCGGACTCGACGACCTGGCCGATCGCGGCCGGTACGACGGCTCCGGCGGGCAGGCCGGCCTCCCGGCCTTCCTCCTCGGTCACCGGGCCCAGGAGCGGGGTGACGTCGGTGATGCCCGTCTCCGGCGGGAGTACGGCGAGCCGACGCAGCATCAGCTGGGCCAGCGCGTGATGTGAAGGACGCGCCGACTGCTCGGCCTGGCGCCGGCGCAAGGCCATGTGCGCGGCCGAGCCGGGCAGACCGCGACGCCGGACCATGGACTGCACCGCGTGCCGCAGCAGGCCGAGCCTGCGCGCCTCGACCGGCCGTCCGGCGACGACCTCGTCCAGCGCCTCGCGCAGAATGCCCAGGTTCTCCTTGGAGTCGCGGTGCTTGGTGCAGAGTGTGTGTTCCGCTGCGAGCAGCCGGTAGCGGCCGAGCAGGATCTCGCCCTGCGCCAGCCAGTCGGCGTCGGGGGCGAGCTCGAGAACCTGGTCGTCCCGCGCCGTCCGTAGCCAGTGGACGAGCAACTCGTCGGCGAACGGCTGCCACACGGCGAGCGCCTCGCGCTGCTTCTCGACGGCTGTGTTGTGCCGCCGCCGTATCAAGGTGTCGACGGCCTCGGAGACGGTGTGCCGATGGACGGCCGCGGTGACATCCGGCGCGGGCCCGTCCGCCGGGCGGGGCAGGAACCGCAGCCGGTCGGCGAACGGCTCAAGCTCCGCCACGAGGTCCAGCGCCGCGCTGGTCTGCCCGTGCTGCACCAGCCAGGCCATGGTGAGCAGCGCGGCCTCCTCGGGCACACCGATCTCGTAGCTGCCACTGTGCAACCGGGCCCACAGCCAGGCGAGTCCGGGCTCGGTGAGGCAGTGGGCGAAGAGCGCGCGCCGCTCGGCGGGCACCCCGAAACTCCGCGCGGCCTCAATCTCGTGGGGCTGGATCGCGCCGCCCGCGCTCGCGGTTCCAGTGGCGAAGCCGCCCCGTATCACTTCTGGAGACACCCAGGGCGGGAGCCCGGCCACGGGCGTACGCGAACCGACAGACAGCCGTCCCGAGGCCATCGCCGCGAGAACCTGCCGCCACTGCTGCCCGCGCACCTCGGCGCGGTGCCGGACGCCCGTGTCCCTGTGGGTCAACGCGGTCATGAAGGCCTTGGCGAGCTGGCTCTCCGGATAGGACGGGGCCACGATGAGAGGCTGCTGCTCAGCGTTGTCGTTCATAAGCCGACGTGGCAGGTTCCGCCCCTGCGCCCTCCGGGTCCAGAGCCCGGTGCTCTACTGCTGAGCTACACGCCGATGACGGTAGACGTTAGGCGTTCGGTGATCACCGCACAACCGGCTTTTTCTTGGGCTGACACGGCCGACGCGGTGCAGCGAGCCGATGCCTGCGGCTGCTTCGTGGCGGCTGGACGGTGGTCGCGAGCTACGGGTGCACCCCGGGAGTCCGCAGGCCGCTCTTACCGTTGACTGCGGGATCCTTCGTGTTCTGGAGCGAGTCGAGGATGGCGAGGCCCTGGCCGACCACGCCCGCTGCGATCTGATTGACACCGTCGGTGCCGTTGAGCACGGTGAGGCTGGCACCCGACATGCCGCGGGCGGCCGCATCCGCGAGGGCCGGAAGGTTCTCGACCACACGGTTGGCGGCGATCAGCTCCTGGTTGCCGTCGCGCAGCGAGAGGGCGCGGGCGTTGTTCGCGTCGGCCTGCGCTTGCGCGAGTGTCCGTTCCGTGTAGGCCTTGCCGTCCGCCTCGAACTCGGCAGTGTCCCGAGCGGCTTCGGCAAGGGTCCGCTGGCGGTATGCCTCAGCGTCTGCCGGGCGCCTGACCTCTCCTTCGAGATGCTGGGCCGCCAGCTCGGCCTGGCGCTGGGCGAGCGCGGTCTGCTCCTCGATGACCTCGTGGGACGCCATGGCCTGAGCAAGCGGGCCGGCCTGGGCGGCGCGGGCGTTGGACTGCTCGGTCTCGGCGAGGAAACCGGCCCGCTTGATCGCCGTGTCACGCTCGTACTCCGCCTTGAGGGCGGCCGCCTGCTGCTCGCGTTCGGTTGCCTCCTGGTCGGCCTTGGCCTGGGCGATACGCGCATGCCCGGCAACTGCCGCGGCGTGCGGAGCGGCGAGGTTGTTGATGTATCCGGTGGCATCCTCGATCTCCTGGATCTGGAGTGCATCGACGACGATACCGAGTTTCTCCATCTCGCTGTGACTGCCCGCCATCACTTCCTGGGCGACCCGGTTACGTTCCCGAATGATCTGTTCGACGGTCAGTCCGCCGACGATCGACCTGAGGTGTCCGGCGAAGATCCGGCCGACGAGTTCCTCCATCCGTTCTTGTTCGGAGAGGAAGCGACGGGCTGCGTTGGCGATCGAGATCGCGTCATCACCGACTTTGAACACACAGACCGCGCGTACGCTCAGCCGAATGCCCTGCTGGGTGACGCAGTCCTCCGCGATCTCCGCTTCCCGCAGTGCCAGGGACAGCATGCGGGCCTTCTGCTTCACAGGCAGTACGAAACTGCCGTGACCTGTGACGATACGGAACTGCGTTTCCTGCGACTGCCGTTTCGTACCCGATATGAGCATGGCCTCATTCGGCGCCGGAACCTGCCAGAACAACATGAGCGAACTCCCGTCGGGTGCTGGGAAGCACTACACCTCTCAAATTTGCAGCTTTCCATTCAGGACGGCAACGGCTCGACGATCACCGAGCGAGCTGAAATGGAGTCGATGACGATCACCCGTGTGTCTCTGGCGAGGGTGATGTGGGAGCGCGACCATGCCGCGTAGGTCTCCGAGCCCCCGCGAACCGCCACCAGAACCTCACCCGGCCCGTCCGGAGGAATGCCCACTGTAATTCTCCCGATCGCCCCGACCGGACTCTGGGCGGACTCGTCGGTACTGGTCATAGGCCCTCTCACCGCGCGTACGACTCAAGATCGCAGGCACTCACCTCCGGCCTGCATTCACGCAAGAACGGCCACGACACATCAGCCGACGGCAACGATTCTCTCGACAACTTCACGTTACTCCCGCCCCGGGCGTGGAGCGGGAACACATGCGGGAACACGTTCCGGCCCGGTTGTCGGCCGGTCGACGAGCTGGGCCACTACCTGGAGCAGAGCCTCGGAGACAGAACCTTGCCGGTCGGGCAACGGGTGCGCTCGGTGCTGCACTGCGAGTCCGGGGCAGTGGCGCCGCATCGCGTCCAGGACCGCCTCGGACGGCACCGGCAAGGTGTTCGTGGCCATGCTGGCAGGACCGAGGCCGAGTCGTGCGTTCATGGACGCGGTGCTGCGGACGAGTTTGGGTGCTCGAGCCGGACAGGCATCCGGGTCACGCAGCACCAGCTCGATGAACCGCTGCGAGGTGGTGCGCACCCGCATCTTGCCTTGCGGCGCGGTCCAGAGCTTTCACGTCCGTACCCGTCCCGGGGCCAGAAGTGGTGCCTCAGGACTTTGGTACCGCAAAGTTCAGGTTCTCGTTCGTGGGCTGTCCGGAAAGGTGTCGAGCCGTCGTCGTGGCTGGTAGAAGATGACGCGGCGGAAGTGGTAGAAGCCGGCGAGCGCGGCAGGAATACCTTGGCGGAGGGGCGGCGATTCGGCCGCGGATGTCGAGAACGTGGCGGCGCCTTCGTCCCGGGGACATAGCGGCCACGAGCGGCCGCGCGACAACGGAGGACGACGAGTCATGGACCCCAAGCAGATCGCACAGGAGCTGTCCGACGCCCACGAGCTGTTGAGCCAGGCGTCAATGGCGCGGCTGGCATACAACGGACTCGACGGGCTGCCACGCGTCATCCCGATCGGTATCTTCTGGACCGGCGACGAGATCGTCATGTCCACGGCGTCCACGGCACCCAAGGTAAAAGCGCTGTCCGCCCGCCCCGAGGTTCCCCTGACCATCGACGCCGACGACAGCTCCGGCTCGGCCAGGACGTTGTCGGTGCGCGGCGTCGTGCGCCTCACGATCGTCGACGGGGTGGTTCCGGAGTACCTCGCGGCCGCCCGGAAGAACTTCGACCCCGAGTACGCGGCCGAATTCGAGCGGAACTGCCGGGCCATGTACGACCGGATGGCCCGTATCGTGGTCGAGCCGCATTGGGCGCGGTATTACGACTTCGGTGCCGGCCGAGTGCCGCAGTTCCTCGCCGAACTCGCCAGGAAGTCGAGCTGACCCCGTCGCCGCCGAGGCTCTGAGCGGGTGAACCCTGCGGGCATGACATCCATGCCGTGCGACCACACGGCCGGAGACGCCACCCAGCTGATGTCCTGTTCACGAAGGCTCCCCCGCCCCTGGACCGGTGGGTCAGCCACGGCGACAGCCTGACACCCCGCTCGGCGACCGCAGCTACGGTCATGAGGCTTACGGCCGCCGAGGCCGGAGCTCAGAGCACCGAACCGGTCATCGTCCGCAACGGGCGTCCCGCACGATTCCGGTCGGTGTCCGACGCTGAGATGTCGAGCGCACGATCGCCCGGATCCACGGTTCCCGAGGTCGTCGCATCCGCTGGGAACGGCGCGACGAGACACACTCGACCTTCTCCGGTCCCGCCGGTTGCCCCTCCCCCACCGCCACGTCCGACACCCTCAGGACCTTCAGGGAGCATCCACCAGAGTTCGCCCGCTCGCGGGGTTGAGCGAGACGAGTCCGTTGGCGTAAGCGGACTCGACACGGCTCTTCTCAGTCGCGTTCGGAACCGCGTTCCTGCATGTGGTGCCTGCGCTGGACCCTGACATCAGCTGAGTGCATGGGCCGGGCTTGGTGTCGGGCAAGCCCAGGCTGTGTCCGATCTCGTGGGCGGCGATGCGGGTTTTGTCGTGGCCCTGGGATACCGCCTGACTGCCGAGTTCCACACGCACCTGGCCGCCCGGCCGCACCGGGCCGAGTGTCGCCTGGGGCCACCCGCTGGTGGCGATGATCTGGATCTCGGCTCGGGTGCCGGGTGCGGCTTCGACCAGTTTGACGTTGCCGACGTTCTGGTTCCACGAGGCGACTCCGGCGGTGATCGCCGCCTCCCATCCGCCCGCACGGCTGTCGTCGTAGCGAAGCGTCACTACCGCGGCCGCGTTCGCCGCCGTGGCGGACTCCGGTGCGGGCGCGGCATGCGCCGCTGTTGCTGTGGCCAGGGCGATCGCGGCGGCGGTGCCGGCTGCCTTCAGCCATAAGGAGTACGGCATTGGCGTCCCTTCACTCGTGGGGAACTCGGTTCCGCTCGGAGCCGAGAGTGGGGAGAGACCGCATCAGCCTGTCGGCCGGTTGCAGAGCCGACTCTCCCGGGCCTCAGGACCATGCCCAACACCACGTACCGATCATGCCCCTGTCATCGTGAAGGGCCGGAAACGGGTGCTGGGTGAGCCGTTGCGTCTGTTACGCGTGCCGCCAGGGGCTGCGGACCGGGCCGGTGGTGGCCGGGAGGGGCGCGCCTCGCGAACGACCGGAAACGTCACCCTCCTTACGGCCGTCCCGTGGCACCGGCCCTGCCCGCACCGTTCCGGTCGGGATCGAAGTGGGCCGGGATGTACTGGAAGAAGAAGTTGTGGATCAGCCGGGCCGAGGACTTGCTGTCCCCGAAGTACTCCTGGGCCTGGTGGAACTGGCCGGGGTCGAACAGCACGAGCCGGTTCGGCACCATCGCCAGGGAGACCAGCTCATGCCAGTTGGCGACGTCACCGCCGTCGGCGAGGATCTCCTGGGCGTCCCCACGGTCCCGCAGCTCGAAGAAGTGCCGGACCCCGGTGCGCCGGTGGGCGTAGAGGGAGGTGCCGCCGCGGCACTGCTCCGCCGTGTTGAGATACAGCACACCGGCCCAGCGGGCCTCGTCCACATGGATGCGGGCGCCTCGGTGCAGGTTGACCTTCCAGTCCATGGCCGAGGACATGTGCAGGTGGTTGGCGATCAGCTCCTCGCGGGTCCCGGGTCCGAGCACCTCGCAGATCCGGCCGATGGCCTCCTCCTCCATCCAGTGGGGTGCCGGTGCGGTGCGATAGGCGAAGGCGCTGTCCGCACGAGGAGTGAAAGCGCAGTCCAGGGCGGCCGCTCTGGCACGTTCGAAGTCGGCGTACACGTCGTCCACGACGACGAGGGAGGCGTGGTCGATGCCGGTGACGTTCACTGCGAGGCTCCTTCCAGGTCACGGGCGACGGCCGGGCAACCGCGGATGAAGGCCGTCACCTCCGCCACGGCGCGGCGGGAGGCGGCCTGACAGAACCGCTCCACATGGCCGACCGGGTAACTGCTGAGGGTCACGGGCGTCCGCTCGCGCAGCCGGTCGGCCAGACGCAGCCCGTGCCGGGCGTCGGCCCGGGTGTCGTACGTTCCGGTCTGGATCAGCACGGGCGGCAACGGGGCGGTGGGCAGCGGGAGATGCAGGGGGGACAGGGCGGTGAGGGCCTTCAGCTGGTCGGTGCGGGACGGGTCGCCGAGCATCCCCGTCCAGTGCCGGCCGATGCCCAGCCGGGGGAAGTCGACCAGGTCGGTGACCGGGAAGCGCAGGATCCAGCCGTCGAACAGTCCGGGCTCCAGCAGCACCGCGCGTGCGGCGCCGACCGCGCCCATGCTGTGCCCGAGGACCACGAGCGGGCGCCGCGGCCCCACCGATTCGCGCAGCAGGCGGGCCGCGTGCAGGAGGTCGTTGTAGCCGCGTTCCCCACCCGGCACGCGATGGGCGGGCACCAGCGACCGCGTCACCACACGGGCGAGCGTCAGGCGCCCGGCGCGGGCCAGTTCCTCCAGGGCGCGTTCCAGTGGGGCGTTGGCGAGAGCGGTCAGCCCGCTGTGCTCCAGGAGCAGGACGGGGCCGGCGGTGCCGGAAAGCTGCACGGGAAGCCGGTTGCCGTCTCCCGCCGTGCCGTACCGGGTGGTGCGGGGCAAGGGGGCGGGCCACCCGGTCGAACTCAGCGGCCGCGGTCGCTGCTCGCCGTCCAGCAGCAGCTCCATCCGGCCGGCGACGGTGCCGTCCGGTCCCCGGGAGACCTGCAGCCACAGGGCACAGTCCGCGGCGGGCGAGGCGGCGACCTCGGGGAACGAGTCACCGGGCCGCCCCCCAGCAACGAGACGCGCCTCGAGGGTGTCGCCGTCGACCCTGTACAGGGCCTCGGCGGCCTCCGCGCCGCGCCCGGCGAACGTACGGACCAGCACGCTGCGCCTCGTGCCCCAGGCCCAGGCCAGTGCCGTCCCTTCGGGAAAGACGACGGCCCTGCCGTCCTCCTCGTCCCAGGGCAGCCCGGCGCGCAGCACGGCCCTTGGTGTGCCGAGCGCCTCACCGTGCCACCAGCGGTGTGCACCCAGCAGCAGGCGGTTGCGCGGAGTCCTCGCGGCCGGCAGCGGTGTGGGCACGAGCCGGCCCGTCGCCCCGTCCGGACGCAGCAGGCGTTGCGTCGTCACGCCGTGCGCGGTCGAGCGCACCAGCACGGTCGCGGGGTCACCCGTCGCTTCCACGGTGACCAGGGCCAGGGGATCGTCGCCCAGCTCCACCGCACGGTCGTTCGCGAACGGCTCACCGCTGCGGTGGACCGCAACCCTGATCCCGTCCACGGGAGGGTCGTCCAGCCGGGCCCCCGGCGCGAAGCCCGTGTAGACGAACCCGGGCCCTTCCGTGCCACCGGCCGTCGACGGCACACGCGCCAGGTGCACGAGGCTGGGGCGGCGGGCGAGCACGGTGTCCGGAGCGCC
Organism: Streptomyces sp. NPDC005752; assembly: GCF_040630715.1. Lineage (NCBI taxonomy): Bacteria > Bacillati > Actinomycetota > Actinomycetes > Kitasatosporales > Streptomycetaceae > Streptomyces > Streptomyces sp. NPDC005752. The sequence continues at coordinate 11,198 of NZ_JBEXYB010000051.1, forward strand.
GTGCTCCGAGAGGTAGCCGTAGTCGCCGCCGGGACGGCCGTGGAGGACGACCGGTGGGCCCACGGCGGCCGGATGGACGGCCAGCGGGGTGAGCCCGTCGGGTCCGTCGGGCACGTCGACGGCGTGGACGCCGGTCGCGTCCCCGCGCAGCATACGGGCCCCCGACTCCGCGTCCTGCCACCAGTAGCCCGCCGAGCCGACGGTCACCAGACCGTGCACCGCCACCGGTCGCTCGGCGCTCCCGCCCGTCGTCGGCATCCCGCTCAGCCCTGCTCGTTGGAGGTCAGTTCGTGGCGGCCGGAAGCCAGTCGCAGAGCCCCCGCCACGAGCAGCGCGGCCACCAGGCACCCCGCGGCGGCCTGCACCGGAGAGCTGTCGGCCGCGGGCGAGCGGACCAGCAGCACGCAGTAGGTGAACGGGTTCACGGCGGCCAGCACCCGCATGAAGGCCGGAAGGCCGTCCAGGGAGTAGAACAGCGGAGCTGTCATGACCAGCGGCAGACTGAACAGCGACGTCATGAGGTCGCGCTTGCTGTAACTGTTGATCCCGAACCCCAGTGCGCAGCCGGTCAGCACGGTCAGCAGACACACCAGTACGGCCAGGCCCGCCATCCGCACGTCCTGGACGACGCTTCCCTGCCCGAGCAACTGCTTCAGCACGAGGATCGCGGCGATCTGCGCCGTGGCGACCAGGGTGTTCGCCACCAGGATCGAGCCGATGTACTGCGGGAAGGACACATCGGTGGTCCGGGCGACGGCGTACACGCCCCACTTGCGGTCGTTGGCCACGTCGCCCATGCACCAGAACAGGGCGCGGATGGCGATCACGACGAGCACGCCCGCGTAGGCGAAGTCGTCGTACGGCATGCCTTCGATGCGGGCGCCCCCCACGAGCGTGCTGAGTCCGGTGACCATGAACAGGAAGTAGGCGGGGGCCTCGATCATCCGGCTCAGGTGGCTGGTGCGCCAGTTCCACACGCTGAGCAGGTGGAAGCGGGCCAGCGTCAGGGAGGTCTTCACTGCTGCACCATCACACTCTCGGGGGCTGGGGTCCGTTCCGTGTAACGCGCGAGGTACACGTCGCGCAACGACTGCTTCTCCGCGCTCAGGTCCTCCACCTGCAGTTCCGGCGGCAGCCAGGCGAGGACCGGGCGCAGTCCGGTGGCCAGCGGCACCTGCACCGAGAGGCCGGCCCGGTCCGCGTCGGTCTGCAGGGTCCACTCGGGGGGCAGCGCGGCGGCGAGCCTGTCCGGGCACGGCTCGGGCATCGGTTCGGCGAACACCACGCGTACCTTCATGGTTGCCCCCGCCCGCCGGACGAACTCCTGGATCGGCAGATGGGCGCGCAGCCGGCCCTCGTCGAGCAGCACCAGGTCGGACGCTGTCCGTTCGATGGCGTCCAGGTCGTGGGAGGAGACCAGGACCGTGGCACCCGAGGCCGCTCGCTCGCGTAGATGCTCCATGACGAGTTCACCGGCTGCCGGGTCCAGTCCCGCCGTCGGTTCGTCGAGCACGTAGATCGCCGCGTCGGCCACGAGGGCGCGGGCGATCTGCACACGCTGCAACTGGCCGCCGGAGATGTACTCGGCCTGCTGGGTACGGACCTTGTCGAGGTCGAGGAGTTCCAGCACCCGGTCGACGGCTGATGTCGGCACACCGGTCAGCCGTGCGACCAGTTCGATGTTCTGGCTGACCGTCAGCGACCAGTCCACCATGGTGCGTTGTGGCGCCCACATCAGTCTCCCGCGCCCGGTGTCGGTGGTGACGGTGCCGGACGTGGGACGGATCAGCCCCGAGACGATGTTCAGCAGGGTCGACTTGCCCGCCCCGTTGTGGCCCACCACGGCGAGAAGGGTGCCGGGTTCCACGGCGAAGGAGACGCCGGAGAGGGCATTCGTCCCCGTGCGGTACTGCTTGCTGATCTGATCAACGGTCAGGCTATGCACCGAAATACTCCTCCACAAGATCCGCGCCCGCTTGTTCGCCGCCCTCGGGGGGCAGGGTCAGCAGGCTCCGTGCTCGGTCGGCCGCGAGTGCGCCGCTCAGCCAGGACCAGGCCCCGACCGGCCACACACGAGGTGCGGGCCCGCCGGGCCCGAGGCCGGGCTCCGCCTCGGGTGAGCGCCTTACCGCGATCAGGTGCACCGGTCCGAGCCGTCGTCCGACCGGCACGACCGCGCCCAGGCTCTCCGGCCGGGTGAGCACCACTTCGCCGCTCACCGTGCAGAAGGAGCGGCGTTGTTCCAGCCCGGCCAGGGTCCCCTCGCGCATCGCGGCCAGCGTACGGCCCCGCACCCCGGTCGGCGTGAGATACGGCCGTGCCGCCCCCGTGGCGCGCTCCACCACGAGCAACTGGTCCGAGGCGATGGCCCATCCGCGGGCCGACAGCGCCAGACCGAGGCTGGTCTTGCCACTGTGCGGATCACCGTGGAAGGCGAGACAGCACTCCCCTCGTGCGAGCACCGTGGCCTGTACGGCGGCGATCTCTTCGCGCATGGCCCGGAACGGTGGTAGCGGTGAGGGCACCGACGACCAGCGGGTGAACCGCCGCTCCTCGATCACCTCGCCTCCGGGCTCGGAGCTGAGCCGGAACGCCTTGGGCTCGTCGTCCTTGGCCAGCAGCGACCGCAGGAAGCCGCCCCCGCCGGAGGACAGATCGACCCGGTAGCGCGGCCGTGTGCCGGGCTCGGCCCGGTGCGGGCCGAAGAAGAAGTCGAGGTCGGTGGCATCCCCCGGGGTGCAGCGGACGCGCACCACGGTGCCGAAGAAGTCGAGCAGCCGCTCGGCGGTCGGCGCATCATGCGGCACGGGCGTCTCCTTCTCCGCACGGCCGCGGACACACGGCCAGGAGCTCTTCCAGGTGTTCCTGGGGATCCCAGGTGACCCACGAGGTGGGGCCGTCGGCTCGTACCTCGAAGCGTGCACCGCGCGTCAGATGCAGACGCCAGGCCAGACGGAGCGGCTGGTCGGGCGGGGCGCACCGGCCGAGGCGCTGGGGCCGTACCATCCAGGTGCGTCCCCACCGGGTCGGCAGGACCGGGGCGTCGTCCAGCAGGGCGGCGTCCAGCCACGGCAGCAGGGGCAGACTGCGCTCCCGGATCCCGACCGGGCGCCCGTAGCAGTACAGGCGCCCCTTGTGCTGTCGGTCCGTGACGAGCAGGTCGTCGGAGGCGAACACCCAGCCGAGCCGCAGGAGATGCAGGATTACCAGCGACTTGCCGGTTCCGCTGTCCCCGGTGACCGCGAGCGCCCGGGCGCTGCCGTCGGGTGCCGCCACCGCGGCACCGTGCCGGATGTGCACGACGTCGCGCAGCGGAGGCAGCCCGAAGGGTGGCACGGGCGAGGGCCGCCGGGCGTGCGCCCCCCATTCCTCGTAGAGGCGCCACGGGCCGGTGGGCGTGCGCCACTGGACCCGCTTCACCGCCGCCGTGCCGAGTGCTTCCGTGAAGGAGCCGCCGTCCTCCGTCTCCAGACGCACCACCAGCCCTGCCGGCGAGTCATCGGCTACGAGGTGATCACTGAGGTAGTAGCGCAGATGCGCCACGTCGACGGACTCCGGGCAGCGCAACTCCACGGTGACGTCCAGGAACCGGACGGTCACCGCCCTTGCGTCGGGGTCAGGCATCGAGGCCGGCCTCCATCCCCTGCTCGCGCTGCCAGGCGATGAGCTCCTCGCTGATCTCCCGCCGGTCGACGCGGTACTCCGGCTCCTGGGCAGGCAGTCCGTGGACCCGGCTGGGGATCAGGGAGCAGGCGTGCTCCTGCGGGCTGAGGATGCTGTCGAACATCCGCCACGGGAACTCGACGCTCAGTCCCAGCTCCTCGCGCTGGTCCCACAGCCCGCTGCCGGGGCGCAACTCGCACTCGGTGAGGTATTTGGGCGCCGGAAGACCTGCCCCGCGATGGGCGCGGATCTCGTCGAGCAGGCGACGGCGGTGATCGGGGGTCTCCTTCGGGTGGCCGATCATCACGCCCCACACGCTGTGCATCCCGAAGTCCCGGGCCGCGTACAGCATGCGAACGCCCTCCTCGACGGTCTGCCGTTTGTTCATCAGGTCGAGGTGGTCGTCGAGCAGCGTCTCGATGCCGAGCTGGACCGTCACCCGGCCCAGCGCCGCGAGCCGGCCGAGCCGCTCCCGGCCGAAGTCGGGCCTGATCTCGCAGAACACGCGGTAGTCGTGCTGCTGACCGGAGTCGGCGATCGCCTGGACCAGCCGGGGCGGCAGCGCGGTGTCGAGGAACTGGAACCGGCGCTGCCCGTACGTCCGTGCCAGATGGTCCATCTCCGCAAGGACGCGCCACGGGTCGTGCATCTTGAACCTGGCGTCGTAGGAGTCGTTGAAGTTGCAGAAGTCGCACTGGTCCCAGTAGCAGCCGCGGGACACCTCCATGCTCACCACAAGCCGGTCGCGCAGCCACGGCCTGCGCAGACCCGCCTCCACCAGCGCGGACTGCTCCGCGTACCCGTCCTTGAAGGTGTGTGCCCGGCCGGCGACCAGCCGACGCCGGCCGCCGAGCGCGTGATCCAGGGCGTCGGCGAGGACGTCCTCCGCCTCGCCGTACACCACGACGTCCACCTCCTCGTGCAGCGCGAGGACGTCGCGGGCGACCTGGACGGAGCCGAAGTAGCCGCCGAGCACAACCCGGGGCCGGGGCACGCCCCTCTCCCCTGCGAGACGCGCGACACGACGGGCCAGGAGCAGGCTGGGCAGCAACTGGAAGTGGGTGCTCGTCAGGCAGAGCACCTCGGTACCGACGAGACGTTCGGCCAGCCGGTCGAGGTAGCCGTCGAACGACTCGCGCAGCAGGGCCTCCTCCTCGCTTGTCGCGAGGAACTCCGTACGTGCCAGCTCCTCGCGCTCCGCCCGGTGTGCGGCGCCCGGGGGCGACCACAGCGGCAGCAGCGCGACGTCGGAGGCGAAGTGCCGGTTGGTGAACAGCTTGTACGCGCTCTCCGTCAGGCCCCCGCTCCGCGCATGGGCGTAGAACTCCATGTGCGCCGGGACGAACCGGGCACGGCATCCCAGCTGCCGCAGCCGCCGGGTGATGAGCACGGCCGGATAACAGGTCGCGAAGGGGGTGAAGAACGGTAGCGAGACCACCGCCACGGTGACCGCGGGCGCCGTGCGGGCCACCGGTGTCAGCGGCAGGAGTGCGGGGCTCTGCGTCATCGGTGTCCTTCCGCGCGCCGCTCTGTCGGAGCGTGGTGTGCGCGATGATGGGTGCGGATCCGGTGCACCGGCTTGGCCCCGGTGCACCGGATCCGACCTGCGGGGCGGGTCAGTCCACGACGAACTGCTTGTGCAGGCCGGAGGCCATGATGGCCTCCTCGATGGTGGGCTCGAAGAATCCGTCGTCCTCGAACTCCACCTCCGCCTCAGCGGTGTTGAGCTGCTCCCCTTCCATGTGATTCACCTCCTCTCGGCAAGTGGTTGCGTCGACCTGTCCGGCGTCTCGACGGACAGGAGTCTGTTGACCAGCAGCCGCCACACGAAAGTGCGCAGCCTCGGTAGGGATCCGGGGGCGCAGCGCCCGGCCAGATCGGCCCATGAGCTGCCACCGTCGGCAATGAGTCGGGCCACGGCGGCGCCCGACACGGACAACCGCAGCCGCTGCCCGGTGATCCGGGAGGCCAGGAAGACGTCGGCGGCCTCGGTGACGAGCCGTGTGCCGGGGCCGAGCCGCAGCAGCAGATCGCCGGTCAGCTGGGCGGCGGAGTTCAGCAGGCTGGCGCCGGGCTCGGCAGGCTCCAGGCACCGGTGGTGCAGCGCGGCCCGCACCAGAGCACGCTCCGAGGAGTCGCAGCACAGCTCCGCCGCTGTCGCGGGCATGCCGTCCAGGAGTCTGCTGGGGAGACTGAACAGGGCGCCTTCCCGCGGCTCGTACAGCAGGGTCCGTTCGTCCTCGCGGAGCCGGACGACCCAGCCTCCGGCCGGCCGCAGCGGAATGCGGTCCCAGTCCGGTCCGGGGCACGGAACTCCCGGGGGGTCGTCGCCGTCGCGCCCGGCCGTGCGCCGGGCGGCCGCCCGCAGGAAGACGACCTCCTCGGCGGGCCGGTCCTGGTCCCCGAAGGCGCTGCCGAGAATGCGGTCGGTCCGGGCGGCGACGTCCCGGTCCTCGGCGCTGGCGGGTTCGGGCAGTAGGCCCACGTAGTCGTAGCGCAGTGCCATCTGCAGGTCGTCGGCCGGGTTCTGGTGGAGCACCCGTACCTGGAATTGGCCGGGGGTGGCGGCGACCGGGGACAGGGCGTCCAGGACGAACGGGCCGATCCCGAAGGTACTGTCCGGCACCGCGTACCGCTCGCGCGAGCGGGCCAGCGTGGCCGCCGCGAATTCCACCGTGCGGGCCGTCTGCCAGCGGGCCTCCCCGGGGAACCCGGCGATCCCGAACAGGTGCACGCTGACGCCGGAGGCGAGCAGCGCGTCCAGGTTGGGCGCGATCCAGGACGCCTTGATGTCTTTGCGCATCCGGTCCAGGACGTCCTGGTTGTACGACTCCAGCCCCAGGTCGAGACGACGGCAGCCAGCCGTGTACAGCGCGTCCGTCAGCCGGCGGTCGATCGTCGGCGAGAACCGGGTCTCGCCGTACCAGAGGTAGTCGCGGTCGGCGAGTCCCTGCGCCAGCGCCCGCATGCTGCGGACGGTCAGGATCTCGTCCACGAACTGGAAGTGGCGGGTGCCGTGGCGCCGGTGCAGCTCGTCCATCTCGGCGACGACGGCCTCCGGCACGCGGATGCGGAACTTGTCGGAGGCGAAGGGGATCGCGCAGAAGGCGCACTTCCAGGCGCAGCTGCGGGAGGCGATCACCGGAAGCACCGGTCCCGGCGCCAGGTAGCCGTCGGCCAGCGGGTGGTCGGTGAAGTCGGGTACGGGCAGCTCGCCCAGCGAGGCGGTGGCGGACGGGCACCGGTGCAGTTCGTCACCGTCCGGTACGACGATGCCGGGCACGCCGTGCAGGGACCGGCCGGACAGGAGACGGTCGACGAGATCGACGATCGACTCCTCGCCCTCGTAGCAGACCAGGGAGTCGATCAGTTCGAAGAACGGGTGGCCCGGCCGGAGCCGGTCCGCGATCCGGGTGACGAAGTTCCCTCCGACTGTGATGTGTACCTCGGGTCGCTCCCGCTTGATGAGACGCGCGGCGGTCAGCGCGGCGATCAGCTGGGAGTCCGCGGAGACGGAGAGGCCCACCACCTCAAGGTCCGGCAGTGCGCGCAGCCGGGGCACGAGGACGCGCTCGAAGACGTGCACGTACGGGTTGTGCACCGTGTCCGCCACGGCGCGCATGGCCTGCCGGCTGGAGACGGGACGGTGTCGCAGGTCGAACCGGTCGAAGTTCATCTCCGCGCCCGGGGTCATGGCCGCGATGCCGTCCAGCACTGCCTGGCAGACGGCCGTAGCGGCCCTGTGGCCGTCGACGTCGGTGATGCTCTCCGGTGAGCGCAGGAAGGCCGCCGCGCGGTCCACCGACGAGCGGGCCGCCTCGAACTGGTCGCGGGCCCGGGGACCGAGCGCCTGGTCACGTTCGGCGGCGTAGCCACCGGCCCCGTCGGGGCTGAGGAGATGGCGCATCGTCTCGGCCGACAGGTCCAGCGCGGACGCCGCCACGTGGTGCCGGCGCAGCACCGCCAGCAGCAGGGGGACGGCGAGGTGCGGTGCGTACGGGTTCCACAGCGGCGGGTTGATCAGCAGGACCCGGGACGAGGCGGACTGGTCATCCGGAGGAATGGGCATGTGCGCGGGCATGGGCTCACCTCGCCCCCTCGCGGGGGAATCAGCCGGTGTGGGCGCGGTACGGACTCTCAGGAGCGGTCGGTGTACGTGCCTTCGCCGTTCCAGCGGGCGATGCGGCCGGGTACGAATGTCTCCCGCACCGTGTTCACGTCCGGTATCCAGGCGCGCCCCAGAAGCCGGCATGTCAATTCTTCGAGAGGGCTTTTACCCTCCGGGCCGTCAGTGAGATTCATGGGCTCGTTCAGGGCTACTACCGGATTCGAGATGAATCGGGGCCGACCTCGGCTATTGGGTGCCGACTGGTGCGCGGTCAGCGGATGCAGGATCCAGGCGTCCCCCGCTTTCCCGGTGAGCGAAAGGCGGTCGTCCGACGCGCCGACATGATTCCGGGTGGGAATGCGCGCGCTGGTCATTCCGCGCGGATGCCCGGCCAGATGACGGAGAATGCCTTTCGTGGCCGAGGGTGCCGTGAGAGTGGCCCCCTCGCCCTCGCCGACATCGGACCAGAGGACGAACAGCAGCAGTGCCTGTTCGGGGCTGTCGGGATGGTGTACGAAGAAGTCACCGTCCACGTGCCAGCTCTCGGACAGCTGCGCGGTGCGGAAATTGCAGATCAGAGCGTTGCTGAGGCGGACCGGCCGTCGGATCCGGCCGGAGCCGCCGAGCAGCGCGCACACGGCGGCCCAGAGCACCGGAGCCACGTCCGCGAGGTCCGCGACACGGCTCGGAGGCAGCGAGGTGAGGCCCGCCGGGACGGTGAGCCGACCGTCCGTGGACAGCCCTTCTCGCCGGAGCGTGGTCTCGAAGAGCGTCCGGAGTCGGGAACCAGGAGTGAGGTCCACGGCATTACTTACCCGGACATATCCGTCCCGGACGAAAGAGTCCGCGATCTTCTCGGGTGACATTGCGGAAGCGCGTGCGCTCTCGTAGGGGTGAGAAAGGGATTCATGGGAGGGCGTGGAAACATTCGTCAACGGAGCCCCCGTTGCTCGTCTGACTCGACCGCCGCGAGGCTAGCAATGCGCCGTTCTCAGCGTCAATGACCACGATCGGGTTCCGCGTTCGAACTGTGCACAGCGCAAAGAGGACTTCCTGTTTCCCAAACATGGAAATCCCGCCGTCCCGATGGCCCGATCGGCAGACCGCCGAGCGAGTCGTCTTCGGCAGCCGCACCGCTCGCGCCCGCGCGGGACCCACCGCTCACGCTCGGCAACCGGCACTATCGAGCCAGATCCGAATCCCCTTCCTCGCCAGTCGGTTCGAACAAGACGGGGACGGATCCGCCGCCGAGGCACGCGTCGGAGCCGGTCTCGCGTACACCTTTCGGACACCCGTTCGCCTGAAGGGCACCCCTGAGTCGCTCCTGGCACGAAGCCGACGCCTCGGTGCCTCCGTACTCGGAGCCGGGCGTACGGGTCCTCTCCGGCAGAACCTGCCCCATGGGACTGCAGGACGACCGGTGCATCTACGTCCCGGCCACCCCATCGGGCAGAGCAAGGCCGGCCCATTGCCGTATCAACCGGTAGTTGCCCGCTTCTCTCCCGTCGGGCCTTCCGGCGTTCCGCCGGGGGCGCCGAGGAGCTGACCAGAGGGCCCTTCTGGAGGTGGAGAGCGGGATGGGAGACTGTACGGATGAACATCCGGAGCAGGAACAACATCACCGTCGCCGGGCGAGTGGACGGCCCGGTGCTCCTGCTGGCGCACGGGTTCGGCTGCGACCAGAACATGTGGCGCCTGGTACTCCCGACCCTGGCCGAGAACTACAGGGTCGTGCTCTTCGACTACGTCGGATCCGGCCGCTCGGCCCCTGCGGCCTGGGACGAGGAGCGGTACAGCTCGCTGGAGGGCTACGCCCTCGACGTGCTCGAGGTCTGCGAGGAGCTGGACCTGCGGGATGTGACCTTCGTGGGGCATTCGGTCAGCGCCATGATCGGGGTCCTCGCCGCAGCGCAGGCCCCGTCGCGGTTCTCCCGCATGGTGATGGTCGCGCCCTCTCCGCGGTACATCGACGAGGACGGGTACCGGGGCGGGTTCACCGCGGACGACATCGACGAGCTGCTGGAATCCCTGGAATCGAACTACCTGGGATGGTCTGCGGCGATGGCCCCGGTCATCATGGGCAACGCGGACCGCCCGGAACTCGGCCAGGAGCTGACCACCTCGTTCTGCGCGACCGACCCCGACATGGCGCGGGTCTTCGCCCGCACGACGTTCCTGTCCGACAGCCGTGCGGACCTGAAGACGCTGAGCGTGCCGACGCTGGTCCTGGAGTGCCGGCAGGACGTGATCGCTCCCCGCGAGGTGGGAGCCTACGTTCACGCCGCGATCCCCGGCAGCCGGCTGGTCACGCTGGAGGCGACGGGGCACTGCCCCCAGCTGAGCGCTCCGGAGGCCACCGCCGCTGCGATCACCGACTTCGTCGGGACGACTGGATGACGTGCCGCCCCGAAGAGGACCAGGACCCCGGCGGAGACCGTGGCGTGACCGCCACGGACGCGATGTTCACCGGCCTGCTGGAGGACAGCGCGGAAGAACTGTACGACCAGGCCCCGTGCGGTTACCTGTCGACGATGATGGACGGCACCATCGCCAAGATCAACGGCACCCTGCTGGAGTGGCTGGGCCTGGAAAGGCACCAGGTGGTGGGGCGGATGCGGTTCACCGATCTGCTCACGGTGGGCGGCAAGCTCTACCACGAGACGCACTTCGCCCCGATGCTCCAGATGAAGGGCGAGATCAGCGGCATCGCCCTGGACATCAAAGGCGCCGACAAGCAGCGGATTCCCGTGCTGGTCACCTCGAAGGTCAAGGCCGGCGAGTCCGGCGAGCCGCTCCTCATCCGCACCACCGTCTTCGACGCCCGCGAGCGCCGTGCCTACGAGATGGAGCTGCTGCGCGGCCGCCAGGCGGCCGAGGAGGCACGCCGGCAGGCGGAGGCGGACCGTGCACGGCTGCAGGAAGCCCTCGCCGTGCTCCAGCAGAACCTGCTGCCCGCCGAGCTGCCCGTGATTCCGGGCCTGGAAGCCGGCTCGTACTACCACACAGCCTCCCCGGACCTGCTCGGCGGCGACTTCTACGACCTGTTCCCCCTCGACACCGACCGGTGGGCGTTCTTCCTGGGCGACGTGTGCGGGAAGGGCCCCCAGGCCGCCGCGGTCACCTCACTCACCCGCTACACACTGCGGGCCGCCGCCCTGCACGACCCCGACCCCGTCACCGTCCTGACCACCCTGAACGCCGTCCTCCATGAGCGCTACGCCAGCGGCGACCCCCGATACTGCACCGCCATCTTCGGCATCCTGCACCGCGAAGGCGACATCGCCGGCGTGCACCTGGCCTCCGGGGGCCATCCCTCCGCTCTGATCCAGCGCGCCGACGGCAGGGCAGAGTTCCTGCCCACCTCCGGCGGGATGCTCATCGGCGTCCTGCCCCACGCCCAGTTCACCGCCGCCCGCACCGATCTGCACCCCGGCGACACCCTGCTGCTGTACACCGATGGCCTGACCGAGGCACGCATCGGGCCCGACCGCGATCTCTACGGAGAGGACGCCCTGCGCGCGTTCACCGCCGGCCAGCCCCCCGCCGGCCCTCAAGCGCTTGTGACCGCCTTGACCGGGCTCCTCGCAGGCTTCGGCGACGGCCTCGACGACGACACGGCACTGCTCGCCCTCGGCGTACCCGCCCCGCTCCCCAAGTCCCTTCCCACCCTCGCGAACGAAGACCTGAGATGAGCCCGCTGACGATCACCTGCCGAGACGCCTCCACCGGCCCCGTACTGGAGATCGCCGGTGACCTCGAATACGCGACGGCACCCCAACTCCGCAGAGTCCTCGACGACCTCACGCTTACCGCAGGGCAACTACTGGTCCTGGACCTCACCGCCATGGATTTCTGCGACTCCAGCGGCATCACCACCCTGCTGGCGGCTCGCAACCTGGTCACGGAGCGGAACGCAGCCCTGGCCTTGGCCGGAGTCCCTCCCAACACGCGCCGGGTCTTGGGAGTTGTCGGGCTGGACCGGGTCTTCACCATCCACCAGGACGTCTCCCAGGCCACCGCCCCCCACTCCGCCACCGGCTGACCCGTCCCTCGGGAACAGACGGCTGCGGTTCGCCCACCGAGTCAGGAGCCGTGGTCCCGCCGGCGGACGGCCAAGCAGCGGACCGAGAGTCGTTGCCGGAACCACATCTGCTCCGTCTCGAGGTCGGACAGACACGCCCGTGGCGTGATGCGGGCGGGGTGAGGTTGACCGACTCCGGGACTACCGGCCCGACTTCGGCGGATGGGGTCGCTTCCGCAGTGGCAGCGGTCAGAGGCTCCTCAGTGCGGCGGCGCTCGGACTCCCGGCTTCTGCGGTGTACATCACCAGGGAGAAGCCTGAGCCGGGCAGGCTGAGGGTGTGCCGGTCGATTTCCAGCTCGCCCGAAGTGGGGTGATGCAGCTTCTTCCGCACGCTGGGTACAGGGCGCACAGCGTGGTTACGCCAGTTGCCCGCAAAATCGGGATCGTGGGTCGCGAACTCGTTGATCAGTTCTGCGAGCACGCTGTCGGTGGGTTGCCGAACGCTGGCTGCGCGCAGGTCAGCGGCTGCCTGCCGAGAGAAGTCGGACTCCGAACCGGGCGCGCCGGTGCAGAGGGTGTCACGGAATCTTGCCGAGATGCGCGTGAGGTTGCGCTCGTCATGGGTGAGTCGAGAGAAGTCGGTGATCAACGCTGCGGCCGCTGCGTTCCAAGCGAGGATGTCCAGCCGTGCGTTGACGATGTAGGCCGGGATGCCGTCGAGTCTGCCGAGTAGCTGTCGGGCGTCCTCGGGCACGTGCTCCGGTGCGCCGTCGTACTCCGCCGGCAGTACTTGTCCGGCCAGGCGGGCCAGATGATCACGCTCTGCTTCGGCGAGTTGGAGAGCCGTCGCCAGCGAAGACAGCACCTGCGGTGAGGGCCGGGGGGCGCGTGCCTGTTCCAGTCGTTCGTAGTAGCTCACCGACACCTGCGCCAGGGCGGCCACCTCTTCGCGGCGCAGTCCGGGTGTGCGACGGGCGCGTCGGCCCGGTGGAATCGTCGCTTCGGCCGGCACCTCCTCTGGTCGCAGTTCCTCGCGGCGGCGGCGGAGAAAGTCTGCGAGTTCCTGGCTGCTCACGCATTCATGCTGTCACAGGGGGGAACAGCTGAGCCTCGCACTGTTGGTCCGGGGCTTGGCTGTCCGTTCCGCGCCAACAGATCCGCTGTGCATGGTGGCCTGGTCGGTTTGTCGACTACGAGGAGAAATTGTGTCGCGCACACCTGAGGAAATATTTCGTCGCCTGATCGACCTGATGCTGGCCAAGAACATGAATGCCGTGGCAGATCTGTGGGCGCCCGACGGGATCGCGGAGTTCCCATTCGCAGCCGGGATCTCCCCTCGTGTTCTCCGCGGACGTGAGGAAGTACGCACCCACCTCGCTCACTATCCGGATCTGATGGACATGGAGGAGGTGGTCGCGCTCACCGTGCGGCCCACGGATCGAGCGGACACCGTCGTGGTGGAGTGGACGGCCATCGGCAGCACCGTGGCGACCTCCCAGCCCTACCGCCTGGACTACATCGTGGTTCTCACGGTCCGCGACGGGCGGATCGCTCTGTTCAGGGACTACTGGAGCCCACTCTCGGCGGCCGCCGCTGCCGGAGGGCTCGCGGGGCTGATCGACTCGCTCGGAAGGAAGAACGCCTGATGTCCGGAGTGCTCGTGACCGGAGGGACCGGCAGAACCGGGAGGACGCTGGTGCGAGAACTCCGCAACGCTGGTGTGCAGGCTCGGGCAGCCAGCCGGAACCCGGCAGCAGCCGATCCTGACGCGATTCGCTTCGACTGGAGTGACCCGATCACGTATGGACCCGCGCTCGACGGGATGGACCGCGTCTTTCTGCTTCCTCCGGTGGAGTCCGTGGACCCGCTGCCGCTGGTCGAGCCCTTCCTGCGCCGAGCGCAGCGGGCCGGTGTCCGGCGCCTCGTCATGCTCGGCTCCGCCATCGTCCTGCCGAACGCGCCCAGCGCTGTGGAGATGGCCGCACAGGTTCGGGCCCAACCAGGAGGTGTCGTACTCCGCGCGTCCGGCTTCATGCAGAACTTTCTTCGCCCGCACCCTCTGGCCGAGCACATCAATCGACTCGGTGAAATCCGCACCGCCGCCGGTGACGGCAGGTTGGGGTGGGTGGATGCGCGGGACGTCGCGGCCAGTGCTGCCGCGCTGTTGGCTGACCTGGGAGTGGACGCTCGAAGCGACTACCTGATCACCGGGCCGCACGGGATGGGTTATCCACAGGCCGCGCAGATCATCACCGCTCGGACCGGCCGGCAGGTCCGGGTGGAGCACGTCACGGAGGAGGACCAGGCTGCCGCCTACCGTGCCTCCGGAATGCCGACGGAGTTCGCTGCCGCCCTCGCGGCGGTCGAGCGCAAAATCAAGGAGGGACGCGAGGACCAGGTCAGCACCGCAGTGCTGGAACTGACCGGCCGCCCGCCGCGCGCCTTTGCCGAGTTCGTCGCTGATCACGCGTACGAGTGGGCGCAGGAGTGAGGGAACAGGAGCAGTGCGGTCGAGTGGAAACCACGCGGAAAGCTGTTCGGCATCACGTGATGTGACGTCCATCGGATGGGTCGCGGCCCGCCTGCGCCCGCCCCCTCCCCGTCCCCGTCCCCGGCACGCCCTCAAACCGGGTCGCGAGAGCACAAGCTCCGCCGTCGGCCGCCGTTGTCCGAGGCGCCTGACAGACTCGCGGTCATGTTCAAGGGGATCGACGACGTCGACTGGGCGTCCATGGGCCATGCGTACGGCGACGCTTCCGATGTCCCGAACCTACTGCGAGGGCTGGCGTCCCCCGACGCGGGCGAGCGGGAGATCGCGCTGGACGCCATGCACGGCGCCGTGCACCACCAAGGGGATGTGTACGACAGCACGGTCGCCTGTATCCCGTTCCTGTTCGAGCTGGTCGGGACGGTCGGCCTGCCGGGACGTGGCGAGATCGTCGACCTGTTGTGCAGTGTCGAGGGGGACGGCCGCGACCCGGAGGAGATGGACTTCTGGTCCGACGACGAGGAAGAGTACGCGGCCTGGGCCGGGATGATCGCCGAGGCGGAGTCGCAGGTGCGGGCGCGCAGTGGTGCGCTCCTGGAGCTCCTCGACGACGCGGACGAGGGGCTGAGGTGTGCGTTGCCGGGCGCGCTGGTGCAGTTGCACGACGAGCCGGAGAAGGTCCTGGCCGCGCTGAGCCGAAGGCTCGCCGGGGAGCGGGATCCGAGTGCCCTGCGGGCGTTGGTGGCCGCACTGGGTGAACTGGGTGTCCGCAGGGCCGGGTTCGCGGAGCGTGCAGGTGAGACCCTGGCCGGCCTCCTCCCCCGGGGTGACGCACCGGGCAGGACCGGGCTGCAGCTGTCCGCCCTTGTGCAGCTGGCACGCTGCGCGCCCGGCAGGCTCCCTGACCGGTTCGTGGAGATCGCCACTGGCGTCATGCGGGAGGCACGCGACGCGTCGGAGGACGCGTCGGACAGGAACACGGGCCCCGCCCTGCGGACACCCACGATGATCTCCTATCTGCGCGGGCTCAAAGCCTCCCAGCGCGCCACGGCCAAGGCCCCCTGGGCGACCGAACTGCTCGCGGGGCTGCACCGCGCCTTGGACGACCGAGCCGTCGAACGCTTCGCGCTGTTGGAGGACCAGCTGCGCAGCACCGACTGGGGCCAGCGACGTGACGCGATCGACATGGCGGGCCTGTTGCTCACGGGATGGCGAGGCCCGCACGAGGAGCCCGTGCGGCTCCTGGGTGAGCAGATCCGCGAAGCCGACCACCGCATCATCCGGTGGGCGGCTTCGGAGCTCATACACCTGTACGCCATCGGCGCGCCCGCGGCTGAAGCACTGGCCGAACGCGTCTCGGCCGGGCCTGACTTCCGGCCCCAAGCACGGTGGAACGAGACCTCCTACGGAGCTGTGCTGAGCGCGCTCGCCGCACAGGGCGACGCGCGTGCCGTACCGGGGCTCGTGGAAGTGCTGCGGTTCGGACACGTACCGGAGGACCTCGGCGACTGGATCGACCGCATGGACCGGAGTGCCGGCGCAACACTGGCGACGGTGCTGAACGAAAGGCTGTCCGCGTCCGATCCCGTGAACAGCCGCTCCTGGCGCGCCCAGCACCTGCTGAAGGCAGCGGTGGCCGTCGGGTCGGCCGAGGCGACAAACACGGTCCTCCGGATCCTGCGGACCCCCGAGGACCGGCCAGTCCCAGCGAGGGGCGCGGCTTTGCGCGCCCTGGCACGGCTCGGCCCGGCGACCGCCCGGGAGTGCCTCCCGGAGCTGCGGTCACTGGCACGGAACAGCCCGTCACGGCACAGTCTCGCTGCCGCGGCGGCACTGTCGCAGGTCGGGGGCGAGGAAGAAACCGTCCTGCTCGCGCTCAGAACGGCGCTCGCAGCCGAGGAGTGGTCGCCGCTGTGCGACGCACTGCGTGCGGTATCCGGCATAGGAGTGGGGGCTGCCGTGCTCCTGCCCGAACTGCGCGCGCTCGCAGCCTCACCGGAGAGGAACGTCGGCTGGGTCGCGGGCGACCTCGCGGCGGCACTGTGGGAGACGGGCCGTGACGTGGAGGAGTCCCTACCCGTCCTGCTCCACGCGTGGTCCTCACACATCGACAACAGACCCGGCGTAGCAGGCGTGTGGGCGGGCATGGGTTCCGCGGCCGCCCCCGCGGTCCCCGTCCTCCGCGAGGAACTCGCTGCCACTCGCCGCCACAACAACACAGGTGGCGGGGGCCGGATGCGCTACCGCTGCGCCGACGACGAACTGCTGTTGCAACACGCCGGCGCCGTACTCAGGGCGTGTGACGGGTAGAGCTCGTCCCCAGGGGCGACACCCGAGCGGTGGCGTCGGCCAGGTTGGGAAGAGAGGGGGCCGTGTACGTCGGGTGGCGCAGTCCGCCTCGACATACACGGGTCTCACGTCTCACACACTCCGGGCCAGGGCGGGTCCGTCCCCGAGTGTGCCACCGCGACGCCGTCATCCCGGACTGACCGAGCTCGTCGTCCTGTCGCCCTCGTCAACGATGTGTGCGAGCGCTGTTCCACAGCCGCATCAGCATCTGCTCGTCCATGTCCGGCGCGTCGTCCTCGACGCGCTCCCACCCGGCGCCGCGCACCTCCGTGTGCAGTTCCTCCATACGCTGGTCGAGCTCGTCAGCCAGGTGCGCGGCCTCGGTCAGGCTGGTGACGAGGTCGGCAGGCACTGAACCGTCGTACTTGTAGTAGATCTTGTGTTCCAGGCTGGCCCAGAAATCCATGGCGATGGTCCGCACCTGTATCTCGACGGTCACGGAGACCGGGCCGGTGCTGAGGAACACAGGGATCTCGATCAGAGCGTGCAGGCTCTTGTAGCCGTTGGGCTTCGGGTGGGTGATGTAGTCCTTGACCTGGAGCACCTGTACGTCGGTCTGGGACGTGAGGGTGTCCAGTACCCGGTAGGTGTCGGCGATGAAGCTGCATGTGATCCGCACGCCCGCGATGTCACGGATGTGGGCCCTGATCGCCTTCGGAGTGGGGGCGATTTCGAGGCGCGCGGCCTTCTGCAGAATGCTCGCGGGGGACTTGACCCGTGAAGCCACGTGCTCGATCGGGTTGTAACGGTGCAGGTGCAGAAACTCCTTCCGAAGGATCGACACCTTGGTCAGCACTTCGTCGACGGCGAACTCGTGCTCCATCTGGATGCGCTGGAAGTCCTTGCGGATCCGGCGCGCGAACGCCACGTCCTCCGGCTGGGGCGGTGCGCCGTCGGCGGGCACGGACGGTTGCGTGGGATCGCCCACGGCGCTGTTCCTCTCCGGAGTCGGGAGGCAGGGCTGTGCCTGTCGTGTCTACCGCGGTCTTCGGCCGCGCTACGTGGTCGCGGGTGCCGTCCTATGCTCGCACCGGTGGAGGGAGCCTGCGACCGATGGCGTCGGATGCGTGGCTGTGCAGGGCCTCGACCAAGCCGAACAAACTCACTGACGCCAGATCTCCCCGGTACGGCCCCAGCGTCCAGACGCCAGTGAACCCGAGGTCCTTCGGTGACCCTGCGTAGTGGATTCCTGCTCGTCCGCGCTATGCCACGGCAGCTGTCCCGTGCCCACGGCACAGCTCGGTCCTGGAGTGCCGACAAACCGGCCGTGGTTCTGCGGCCCGATGTCGGAACGCCCGTCCGGCGTTTCGAGTGCGGCTGATCTTCGCCCTCATACCAGGCTTCCGGATCGATACGGCGCGACCGTCGAGACCACGTGGTGCAGGGGCGCCGGTCGGGGCAACCGGCAGTGTCCAGCCGTGTGAGCGGGCGTCGAGCCGGCTGCCCGGACACACGGCGCCCAGGGTGTACTCGGTCATCGACGGTGCGCCGTAACCGCCTGGGGAGGAAGGAATTCGAGACTCCTTCTGATCCACTGAGGCACATCGGGATCGGGGTACTCACCACACGGACGAGACGGCCGGCGGCAGACGAGGGGCGGTGGATGGCGAGCCTCGGGCTGTGGGTGGCTCGGCGCTCGGACCGGGTCCGCGCACGCCGGTGGCGGAGTCACCAGTCGACGTGGGCGCTGATCCAAGCGGTCAGGCCGTCTGCGTCCTCAGCAGGCGGGAGGGCCGGGGCGCAGTCGAGGGGCGTGACGGAAAGCTGCAAGTGGGTGAGGTAGGCGTAGGGGCCGTTGTCGGCAGCTGGCCCGAGGATCACAGCGTGGGTGGGGGTGCGCCAGATGCGGTGGGTCAGGAGTGGGCCGGTGACAACGGCTGCGGACGACAGCAGCGTCCTCTCCGGACCTGACCCAAGCTGCTCGGTCACTGCCTGTGCCGCCTGAGTGAGGACGGCCTCGCATTCCTGATCTGTGCACGCCCGGCGGCCACTCCAGCCGGGCAGCTGCTGCCAGTCGTCCATGACCTCGTACAGCCAGGGGCCGTTGGTCATGCTGCAGTCCTCCGGATCGACGGGATACAGCTCGCCGAAGACGAGGAAGCGCCGGGCATCAGGGCGGCCGAACGGGTCATAACCGTCGGTGCACAGGATGTGTCCGTATCCGGTCCTGACGGAGTCGCAGACCAGTTCGTGTTCCCAGCTCCATCCCCGCCGCTGCATCTCCGCAGCCATCGCGTCGTCGGTGTCCAGGGCAGGAACGGTCGGCAGGGCAACGAGCTCAGCGACGACCCCCGCGGTCAACGGCCGGTGTGCGAGCGCATGAACCGATATGGGCATGCGGATCACTCTAGAAGAGGCCGCGGGGTGAGTAAGAACTGCGGCTGCTCGTACCGTCTGCGAAAGACAGGATCGAGTGCCGCGACCGACCGGCCGTCGCGCGAGGCGCGCCCGAGGTCATGGACGGTGACGGTGCTGGGGTCTGACAGGCCGCCGGCAACGGCGGCCTCGCGAGCGAACCCGGGCAACCTGACGGCTGCCTTCCCTACCACCCGCCTTCGTGGGGACGGGGCCGAGCGCCAACGAACCTGGGGTGGCTGCCTGATCGCATTCTCCGCAGCCCTGTTCCTGTGGCTGGGCTACATGTTGCTGGTGCCTTTCAGCGTGCACGACCACAGCTACGAGATCGCCTGTGACGCGCCCGTTTTCTACGAGAGCGAGGGCACGCCGTACAGCCAGGGTGCGGGGAAGCTGTGCAGTGCCGAGCGGGACTGGCCGGAACTGCTCGCGATCGGCCTCCTGGCCGTGCCGCCCGCGATCGCGGGCGCTGCACTGTTCACCAGCGGGAGCGCCCGTAAGCGTTCAAGCGCTCGTGTCTTCGCCGTCCTCGAGATGCAGAAGTCCGAGGAACGCGCACGGCGGAAGACGCGGCCAGACTCTGGACGAAGGGCGCCTCGACCACCGAACTCCACCTGGCACGCCCGGTGGTGCTCGACTCGCCACCAGCGCCTCAACCGTCGGGCCTGATCGCCACGGGGTTACAGCACCAACGAAGCAGGCCTGGTGACCTGTAGACCGAGTCCCGGCCCACCGGAGCCGCGACGCCTCAACAAGGCCCGATCGGGACCCTGTTACGAGCTCATAGCATCCCGCACAGGACACATCAGCATAAAAGAAACCTGAAGCCGCCTACCCCGCACACGCGACGGCGCACCGCCGAAGACGTGTGGCGTGGGTCACTGTTGACCATCCAATCGGCGCGCATTTAATATCGGCAGGAATGGGCGACCGCAGGGGCAGTCGGAAAGCAGTGTCATTCTTGACTTCTCGCGCGCACCCATCCGACTCGATCGACGGAGTTTCGGCAGGACATGGCGACACGCACAAGCTCACCCGAGGCACTGCTGAACCCGCGAGGAAACCGACACAGACCACGGTAGCCCGCTCCCGCCGCATTCCCTGCACATCGGCTGCACCACTGCCCACTTACCCCCCACCAGGTCAAAGCCCCGCGCCGCCCCGTTCCCGCCGCGGCGCCTCTTTCGCTCGGATTTTTTTCACTGCAGACTTCCCGGCATCGGGCTGAATCCGCACAGAGCGGCCACGCCAGGCACGTGCGCACCCGATGGTGTGAAATCCGAGCTGCCCGGAAACCACGATCAGATTCTCGCCGCGTTCTTTTCCAGTAAGGAACCCGTGTCTTCCCCCCGAATACAGAACATCGATCACTCCGGCAAGGGAACATCCCCCGCCCCCCTCTCGCTGGCGCAGGAGCGGCTGTGGGTGATGGCGCGCATGGACGGAGACGCCAGCGCCGCCTACAACGAGCCGATGCCCTTCGACATCCGGGGGCTGCTGGACCGGGACATGCTCATCCAGGC
This sequence comes from Streptomyces sp. NPDC005752, assembly GCF_040630715.1. NCBI lineage: Bacteria > Bacillati > Actinomycetota > Actinomycetes > Kitasatosporales > Streptomycetaceae > Streptomyces > Streptomyces sp. NPDC005752. The sequence goes on from NZ_JBEXYB010000051.1 coordinate 31,707, forward strand.
TCTGCACCTGCTCGCGGCTCGGCACGAGGCCCTGCGCACGCGACTGGTGCCCTTCGGTGGCTCCGCGCTCCAGGTCGTCGACCCGCCGGAGACGGGTTTCCCTGTCACCTTCGAGGATCTGACGGGACTTCCGGACGCGGTTGAGCGCTTCGCGCGGACACGGCAGGCGGTGGAAGGCGCTCCGTTCCGTCTGGGCGAGGAGCCCATGGTGCGCGGATGCCTGGTAGCGCTCGAACCGGACCATCACGTGCTGCTTCTGACCGCTCATCACATCATCTTCGACGGCTGGTCCCGCACCCTGCTGCTGCGAGAGCTGGGCCTGGTGTACAGCGCGCTGAGGCAGGGGCGGGACACGTCCCTGCCGGAACTCACCTGGCACTACAGCGACTACACGCGCCGGCAGTGGGACTGGATATCGGGTGAAGAGCCCACCGCCCACGCCGACTACTGGGCCGCCACGTTGGCCGGCGCCCCAGCCGTACTCTCCCTGCCCACCGACCGACCTCGCCCACCGGAGCAGGTGTTCGACGGCGACCGGGTGCCTGTGACCGTGGAGGAGGACCTGACACAGGCCCTGCGCAGCCTCGCCGCCGACAACGGTGTCACCCTCTACGCGACCGTTCTGACCGGCTGGGCGCTGCTGCTGTCCCTGCTCTCCGGACAGGATGACATCGTTGTCGGCGCCCCGACGTCGAACCGCCGCAGCGGGAACGTCGAAGGCCTGATCGGCTTCTTCGTCAACACCCTCGCCCTACGCGCGGATCTGTCCGGCTCCCCCAGCGTCAGCGACGCACTGAAGCAGATGAACCAGCGGATCCGCGACGCCCTCAAGCATGTCGACCTGCCCTTCGAGCGAGTCGTGGAAGCGGTCAACCCACCGCGGAGTCCCGCGTACACGGCGCTGTTCCAGGCCATGTTCGCCTGGGTTCCCTCCATGCGAGATGAACTCGAACTCCCCGACGTGAAGGTCGAGTTGCGGGAGGACGCCGCTCACGTCCCCGCGAAGTTCGACCTGGTCCTGGCGCTGGCCGACGAAGGCCGCCACCTCGTCGGGGAGATCGACTACGCGGTGGCGCTCTTCGACCGGGCGACCGTCGAACGGTACATCCACCAGTTCCTCCGGGTCCTACGCCTGATGACCGAACGGCCCGAAGCCGAGATCTCCGACCTGACGTTGCTGGACGAGAACGAGCAGCGTGAACTCCTCGCCTCCTTCAGCGCCGGTGGCCCCGGGGACGTACCGGGCGCACCGGCACCTGTGGGCCTGTTGGAGCGGTTCGCAGCGCAGGTGCGCGAACGGCCCCGGCAGCCCGCGGTGGTGGCCGGGGACGCGGTTGTGGACTACGCGACGTTGGACCGCCGGGCAGACCGGCTCGCCTGCGCCCTGATCGCCCGCGGGGCCGGGCCCGATCGCGTGGTGGGCCTGCACGCCGGTCGCACGGTCGAACTCGTCGTCGGCGTGCTCGGTATCCTCAAGGCCGGAGCCGCCTACCTGCCCCTGGACCCGGGACAGCCTTCGGAGCGGCTCACGGCCATGGTGAGCGACGCCGTACCGGTGCTCGTGCTGACCGACCAGGCGGATACCGCGGGCGCCGACCGGGAGCTGTGGAAGAACCTGGCGGAAGTGGAGGCCGAGGGGGCGCGCGACGAAGCGCCGGGGGTCGACGCGGATCCCGCCCGGCTCGCCTACGTCATCTACACCTCGGGCTCGACCGGGCGCCCCAAGGGCGTGGCGGTGACGCACGGCAGCGTCGTCAATCTCTTCGACCACTGGCGTGAACTCATGGGAGACGCCCCAGGTGAGGCGTCGTCGGCGTGGTCGAGCATCGGCTTCGACGCGTCGGTGCACGAGCTTCTCGTACCGTTGACCACCGGAGCCGTGCTCCACATCGTCCCCGACGAGCTGCGGGGCGACCCCGGAGCCCTGATGGACTGGCTGCGCGAACGTGAGGTGACCCAGGCGTTCCTGCCTCCGTCCTATGTCCTGTGGATCGATGAGGATCCGGCCACGCGACTTGCCGGGCTGAGCCTGCGTCAACTCCTGACCGGAGTGGAGTCGCTGCCCGAGAGATCGCTGCACCGTATGAGCCGGCTTCTGCCCGGCCTGCGTATCTGTTTCGGCTACGGCCCGACGGAGGCGACGCTCTACTCCACCGCCTACACCGATCCACAGCCGTACGATCGGTCGTGTCCCATCGGGCGGCCGCTGCGCGGCACCCGCCTCTATCTGCTCGACGGCCGCATGCGCCCGGTGCCGGTGGGGGTTCCCGGTGAGGTCTACATCGGCGGGGCGAGCCTGGCCCGGGGATATCTGAACCGGCCCGACCTCACCGACGAGCGCTTCGTGCCCGACCCGTTCGTGCCCGGCGAACGCGTCTACCGCACCGGCGATCTGGCGCGCTGGCTGCCGGACGGCAACGCCGAGTACGTCGGTCGGCGCGACGACCAGCTGAAGCTGCGCGGCTTCCGCATCGAACCCGGCGAGGTCGAGGCAGCGCTGCTGGCGGTACCGGGGGTGCGGGAGGCCGTTGTGCTGACCGAACGCGACCTGCCGGGCGGCCCCCACCTGGTGGCCGGCGTGGGGTGCGACCAGGAGGCCACACGTACGGCGTACGAATGGCGCGGGGCACTCATGAACCGCCTGCCCGACTACATGATCCCCGTCGTGGTGGCGGAGTTCCCGCGCCTCCCGCTCAACCGCAGCGGCAAGGTGGACCGGACAGCTGTGCTGCGCGCCGCGGCAGAGGCCCACGCCGGTCGGGTCAACACGGCCGCGCCCCGCGACCACGTCGAGATGGCGCTGTACCGGATCTGGCGGCAGGTGCTGCTGCATCCGGACGTCGGTATCGGCGACAACTTCTTCGAGCTCGGCGGCACCTCGATCTCGGCGATCAAGATGGCGTCCGTCGTCCAGGAGCAACTCGGTGTGACGCTGCCGGTTCGGGACGTCATGCTGCACCCCACCATCGAGGCGCTCGCCGAGCGGGTGCGCGGCATCGGTGCCGGGGCTTCGCAGTCCGCGGAGCCCCGCAGCTCGGTGGAGTTCCGCGCGGGCGGCGGCCGGCAGCGCCTGGTGTGCGTGCATCCCGCCGGCGGCACCGCGTTCTGTTATCTGCCGCTGTCCCAGGCGCTGCCCGACGACGTGGGTGTGGTGGGACTCCAGGCGCCCGGCATCAACCCCGGCGAGTCCACGCTGCCCGGTGTGGAGGCGATGGCCCAGGAGTATCTGCGGCTCATCGGTCCCCGCCCGGACGAGGCGCTGGTGCTGTGCGGACTCTCCTACGGCGGCCTGATCGCCTACGAGATGGGGCGCCGCCTGGTGGAGGCCGGACACGGGAGGGTGAGTGTGGTCCTGCTCGACACCCACGGCGCGGAGGACGCGGCGCAGCGGGCCGCGATCGCGCCGGTCGGCATGGAGGAGTTCCGGGAGAAACTGGTGCGGTTCAACGGCATGTACCCGGGCATCGACGACGACCAGGTGGCCCGGTATCTGAACGTCTACAACCACCACCGCGAGACGGCGCGCGACTACGCCGTACGCGGATCCCCGGCCCGTGTCGTGCTGATGCAGGCGATGGCTGCGGAGGACGAGGACGGCGGCGGTGCGGCCGAACGCCTCCGCGCGTTCTGGCGGAGCCGCGTCAGCGGCCAGTTCGTCGTCGAGCCGGTGGCCTGTGGTCACTGGGACATGTTGGAGAGCGACGAACTGCCTCGCGTCGCGGGCGTCCTTGCCGCTGAACTGGACCGGCTGGCAACCGGTCCGGGCGGGGCCGTTACGGAGCGCATGACACTCACCGGTACGTCGGAGGCATGATGGAACCGCGTGTGAAGACCTCCCCCGCCGACCCTGCTGAGGACCTGAGTCCGGCTGTCGGGATCGCCCTTGAAGTACACCGCCGGGCCCTGCGCTCACCGCGGGCGGAAGCGGTCGCCGACGGCGACGTACTGCTGGACTACGCGACGTTGAACGCTGCGGCAGCCGCCGTGGCTACGGCACTGGGCCGGCAGGGCGTGACTGCCGGGCAGGCCGTCGCGGTCGCTCTGCCACGCTCGTGGCGGCTGGTTTGCGTGATGCTGGGCATTCTCCGGCTGGGTGCGCAGGTGGTGCCGCTGGACGTACAGAGCCCTGCCGACCGCCGCCTGTTCATGCTGCGGGATTCTGCTTCGACCACCGTGGTGTACGCCGCGCCCGAGAACGTCACCGGGCTCCCGGGGGGTGTGAAGGCGGTCGCTGTGGAAGCCCTGCTGCCAAAACTCCCGGATCCGGCGGTCGCCGTGCAGGCGCCGCCCGCGACCGGTGGTGTGTCCTTCCTGTTCTACACCTCGGGCACGACCGGAAGGCCCAAGGGGGTCGAGGTCCGCGACGCCGGAATCATGCGGCTGGCACGACCCGGCTACATCCGTGTGGAGCCCGGTCTGCGCTATTCCTGTCTGGCGAACCCGGCGTTCGACGCGCTGAGCTTCGAGATCTGGGCCCCCCTGCTGACCGGTGGCTGCTGTGTGGTCCTTCGCGACGGGGATGTGCAGACGCCCGAGCGGCTCGCCGCGGCGCTGGTGCGCGATCGGGTGGACACCGTCTTCATCACGACGGCGCTGTTCAACGCGATGGTGACGGCCGTGCCGGACTGCTTCGCCGCAGCCGGTGAGGTTCTGGTGGGCGGGGAGCAGCTCGACGCCGGGGTGATGCGTCGTTGGTACCGGGACAACGCCGACAGCGAGACCCGGCTGTTCAACATCTACGGGCCGACGGAGTCCACGACATTTGCCCTGTGCCACGCGATTCCCCGGGACTTCGACGGTGAGGTGGTGCCGATCGGCCGGCCCCTGCCGGAGACGGCAGCCGTCCTGGTCGTGCCGGGCCAGGAGAGGGTCGCCGCGTCCGGTGAGGTTGCCGAACTCCTGCTGAGCGGCTCCGGTCTCGCGGTCGGGTACCGCAACCTCCCCGAGGAGACCGAGCGGCGCTTCGTGCGCCTCGCATGGCTCGACGGTGGCGGGGAGCGGTACTACCGCACAGGTGACCTCGTACGAGCCGACGACGAGGGCCGCGTCGAGTACGTCGGACGGACCGACCGTCAGGTCAAGGTCCGCGGCTTCCGGATCGAGCCCGGCGAGGTGGAACGGCGCGTCGCCGCCCATCCAGCAGTCCGGCAGGCCCACGTGTGCACACGCCGTGCGGGCCGGGCGGGGCCGAACGAGCTGCTGGCGTTCGTCGTCCTGCGACAGGAGTTGACCTTCGAGCAGTTCGACAGCCACCTCGTGGCCCAGCTGCCCGCCTACATGCGCCCGCACCGGATCCATCTCGTGGAGGAGCTGCCACTCAACGCCAACGGCAAGGTCGACCAGGCCGCACTGCTGCGGCAGGCCGGCCGGCCCTGGCGGCCGGTCGCCGGCGGCCAACCGGCGGCGACGGAAGCGGAGCGCGAGGTCCTCGCGCTGGCCGAGGAGATCCTGGGTGCCACCGGCCTCGCACTCGGCGACCGGTGGATCGCCAGCGGCGGCGACTCCTTGAAGGCCCTGCGGTTCTGCTTCGCCGTCCGAGAGCGGTGGGGCCGCGACCTGGAGCAGGCGGCCGTCCTCCATGGCGACCTGGCCGCGATCGCCCAGGCCGTCACCACGACCGGCCCGGCGGAGGGAAGCGCTTGTCCGGCACCGGTGGTCGCCGGTTTCCGCTCGGCGCCCGCCACCAGCGAGCAGCAGCGGCTTTGGCTGCTGCAGCGCCGGGCACCGAGCTCCCGGGCATACTCCGTCAACCAGGTCTTCCGCGTGGACGGGCCCGTCGATGTCGCAGCCCTCCGGCAGGCGCTGCTGGCGCTGGTGGCACGCCACGCGGCACTGCGGACAGGTTTCTCCCTCGGGCCGCAGGGACTCCGCCAGACGGTCGACGAACCATTCGACCCCTGGCACGAGCCGGGTACACGGCAGACCTGGGAGGAGAATGAAGCGCGCGTCTTCGCCGGCGCCTTCTTCGCCGAGCCCTTCGACCTCGCTGTCCCCCGGATGCTCCGGGTCTGCTGGCTGCCCCGTGACGGAGGCGGAACGCTTCTGCTGCACCTGCACCACATCGCCGTCGACGGCTGGTCGCTGAGCACTCTGCTGCAGGACCTGTCCGCCGAGTACGCCGGGACCGGCCGGAGCGCGGCTCCGGCTCCGACCCCACTGGACTTCGCCACCTGGCAGAGCGACTGGTTCGCTTCCGCGGCCTATCAGGCAGGCCGCGACGAGCTGCTGGCGCACTACCAGGGCCTGGAGGAGCCCCAGGAACCGCTGCCCGCCCAGGACATGGATCCGGCGCCGCGGGCGCGGCTGCTGCACACGTCGCTCGACGCCGTACGACGGGCCACGGTGGACCAGCTCTGCGCCGAGCTCGGGCTGACCCGCTTCCAGGTGCTGCTGAGCGTTTTCTCCTGGAGCGTGTACGGCGTGAGCGGCCTGGTCCGCCCACGCATCGCAGCCCCGGTCGCGAACCGCCCGGTGCGCGAGTTCGAGGACAGCGTCGGCATGATGGCGAACACCGTGCTGCTGCCCGTGACCGTCGTACCCGGGGAGGACCTGCGCTCGCACCTCGCCCGCACGGCGACCGGCACCGGTCAGGTGCTGCGACACCACCACGTGGCGCTCGCCGATGTGCTGACCGGCTGGGAGGCCGTCGGCGACGGCACCCCGTTCGATTTCCTGTTCGTCCTCGAGAACACCGACTTCGGGGCGTTGCGGCTGCCCGGCTGCGTCCAGCGTCCCCTGTGGTGGCCCGCGTCGGAGGCCAAGTGCCCGATGACGGTCTCCGTGCTCGAGCACCCCGACGGCCTCGACCTCCTGTGGGAATACGCCGAGGACCGATTCACCGACGAGGCCGTCGAGGCGATGTCCGAACTGATGCGCCGGGGCGTGGACGCGCTCGCGTCCGGTGGCCGCTCCACCGCACGGGAGCTGGTGGCGCCGTTCCGGCGGTCCCTTCCGGCACACGGGCGCGGGCCGGTCCCGGAGCCGGGCTTCACCACGGTCGCCGAGGGCTTCGCGAGGCAGGTCGCTCGCACACCGGGCTCCCCCGCCGTCATCACGGCCGACCGCGGCAGCCTGAGCTACGCGGCGCTCGACGCCCACGCCGCGGTCCTCGCGGCGGAGCTGGCCGGCCGCTACCCGATCCCGGCCGACGGCAGCCCCTGCCGGGCCGCCCTGTACATGGACCCGTCGGCCGAGCACGTGGTGGCCCTGCTGGCGCTGGCCCGGCTGAACGTCACCGCGGTCCCCCTCGACCCCTCCTACCCGGTCGACGTGCTGCGTCGCGTCCTGGAGCGGGTCGATCCGCTGTGTGTCATGGTCGCGCACGACGGCGCCCCCGAGCTGGACACGCTGCTCCCTGACGGCGTGGTGCGCCACCCCGTCGTCCTGGTGGACGCGGCGCCGCACAAGGGCGAGGACGCGGGCCTGCCGTACGAGGAGCGCACGCACAACAGCACCCGACCGCTGTACACCCTGTTCACCTCTGGCTCCACCGGCGTCCCCAAGGGCGTCCAGATCTCCGACCGAACGCTGTGCGACCTGATCGCGTGGCAGTCCGGCGCCGGTGGCCTGACCGGCCCGGCGGCCACCCAGCAGTTCTCGATGCTGGCGTTCGACGTGTCCTTCCAGGAGATCTTCGGGACGCTGTGCACCGGCGGCGCTCTTCAACTCGTACGCCCGGAGTGGCGCCAGGACGTCCCCGCGCTTCTTGAGCGGCTGGAGTCCGCGGGGACCGAGCGGATCTTCATGCCCTACGTGGCCCTGCAACTGCTCGCCGAATACGCGGTCCGCCTGGGCAGGTTCCCCTCCCGGCTGCGTGAGGTGGTAACCGCGGGCGAGCAGCTCGTGTGCACCGACGCCATCCGCAGCTGGTTCGCCGGACTGCCCGGTGCCCGCCTGTTCAACCACTACGGTCCGACCGAGACGCATGTGGTCAGTGCCCTGTGCCTGGAGGGTGACCCGGGTCAGTGGCCCGAACGGCCCGCCATCGGACGACCGGTGGCCGGTGCCGACCTGCGCGTGGTGGACGCCCAGGGCGACAGTCTTCCGTCCCTGTGCACCGGCGAGCTGCTGATCGGCGGCACGATGGTCACCCGCTGCTACCTCGACGGACCCGTCCTCGAGGACACCCGCTTCGTCGAGGTGCCGGGTGCGGGCCTGTTCTACCGCAGCGGTGACCGGGCGTGGTTCGACCGCGAGGGCCTGCTGCACTACGCGGGCCGCGACGACCAGCAGGTCAAACTGAGCGGGCACCGGCTGGAACTCGGCTCCGTCGAAGCGGCCCTGTTGCGTCATCCGGCGGTGGTCAACGCCGTCGTCGTACGCGACGGCGACCGGTTGACGGCCTGTGTGGAGGTCCGCGGCGAGTGCCCGTCGGCCGACGACCTGACCGCGCACCTCTCGGCTCTGCTGCCTTCCTACGTCCGCGTGGACCGCTTCCGGAGTCTTGAGACGCTGCCGCGCACCCCCAGCGGCAAGCTGGACCGGCAGGCGGCACTTCGTGCACAGGGCGAGGAGATGGGCCGCTCGGCAAGCTCGCACACCGGGCTGTCGACCGAGGAGGAGCGGCTCACCGTCGCCTTCGAGGAGGTCACCGGGGCGACGATCGGACCGGACCAGACCTTCTTCGAGGCAGGTGCCTCCAGTCTCGCTCTCATGCGCTTCCACCTTCGCTGCACCACGGCACTCGGATTGCGCTTCAGTGTCGCGGACCTGTTCGAGCACGTCACTGTCCGCTCCCTGGCCCGTCACCTCTCGGCCGACGGCCACCCCGCTACCCGGGCAGCTGCCGCGCCCGCCACGACGGACAGCGGTCCCCCGACGGCCGGCGAGCCGATCGCGGTCGTCGGCATGGCCGTACGTGTGCCCGGCGCCTCGGACCTGGCGGCGTTCTGGGACCTCGTCGTCTCCGGCGGCACCGGCATCCGACGTGTCGACGCTCCGGAGGGCGTCATCGGTGCGCACAGCACGCTCGACGGGATGCTCGACTTCGACCCTGGCCACTTCGGCATCAGCCCGCAGGAGGCGCGTCTGATGGACCCTCAGCAGCGTCACCTGCTGATGGCCTGCGTACAGGCACTGGCACACGCCGGAGTCGCGGACACTGCGGCAGCGCGCGTGGGCCTGGTCGCCGGTGCCGGGGAGAACACCTACTTCCAGTCGTTGCTGCGCGAAGCCGACCCCGGCCGGCTTCCCGACGGTTTCCAGCTCGCCCTGCACCACGAGAAGGACTTCCTGGCCACCAAGGTGGCCTACCATCTCGGGCTGACCGGCCCCGCCTTCAGCGCCCAGACGGCATGCTCCAGTTCCCTGGTCGCCGTGCACCTGGCGGCCGGCATGCTCCGGCAGGGCGAGGCCGAGATGATGCTGGCCGCAGGAGTGCTCGTCGACCCGGGGCTGAGCGGCGGCTACCGCTACCGCCCGCAGCACATATTCTCCGCGGACGGCGACTGCCGCCCCTTCAGCGACGACGCGACCGGGACGATCGGCGCGAGCGGCGTCGGCGTCGTGGTCCTGAAACCACTACGGCAGGCGCGCCGCGACGGCGACACCGTCTACGCGGTCATCACAGGTTCCGCGATCAACAACGATGGTGCGGCGAAGATGAGTTACACCGCGCCGTCCCTGGCCGGGCAGCGTGAGGTGATCCGGACCGCCCTGGCCCGCGCCGGACGCACGGGAGCCGACCTCGGCTACGTGGAGGCGCACGGAACCGGCACCCGGCTGGGCGATCCGATCGAAGTGAGCGCGCTCCGTCAGGCGTTCGACGTGAGCGAGTCCGGTCGCTGTGCGCTCAGCTCCGTCAAGAGCCAGCTCGGCCACATGGGCGCGGCCGCCGGTGTGGTCGGTCTCGTGCGTGCCGTGCTCGCGGTGCACCACAGCAGCATCCCGCCGAACATCAACTTCCGTGCCTTCAACCCGGAGATCGGCCCCGATCCCACCCCTTTCTTCGTCCCGGCCGAGGCGACGCCCTGGCCCGAGGGGCGCGAACGGGTGGCCGCGGTGAGCAGCTTCGGGATCGGCGGTACCAACGCCCATGTCCTCGTGGAACAGGACACCGGGGCCCGCACCGCCGTGACCGGCGCGGTGCCGAAGTGCCTGGTCCTGTCCGCGTCCAGCACGGAGGCGCTCGTCGCCGATGCCGCCCTGATCGCGGATTACCTGCAACTGCGGCCCGAACGCTTCGAGTCCGTGCTCCGCCATCTCCAGGCCGGACGTGCGGCCCGTCATCTGCGGGCCGCGGCACCTGTAGCGGACGCCTCCGCGGCCACGCACTGGCTGCGCACAGTGGCCGCGGGGCAGGTCGCACACGGCACCGCGGACCCGGACGCCGCGTCTGTTTCCCCTGCCGGTCGCACTGCTCACGACATCGCCGAGGACTGGACCGCCGGAAGACCCGTCGAATGGCAGGCGGGCCCCGCCCCCGCGCCCTGGGACTTCCCTCCCCCGTCCTTCGCGCTCGCGGAGTTCGACTTCGACCGCACGCCCGAGGCGCTGCCGGCAGTCCCCCGCCGGCTGCCCCGGACCGAGTGGCTTCACCAGCCGCACTGGGTGCGGGTCCGCCGCGCCGGCGCCGCGGACACCACCGCGCGGGCCGGCCGTGCGCCCGTCGTGGTCGTCGTCGCCTCCGGGAGCACTCCGCAGGCAGCGCTCGCGCCGTTCCAGGCCGTGGCCTCACGCGTGGTGCGGGTGCGCCCCTCAGGCGCCTTCGCACGCAGGGGCCCTGATGTCTTCGACGCCGACCCGGCCGACCCTGCGTCCCTGGGCCGGCTGCTCGACTCGCTGACCGAGGGCGGCACCGACGGCGCCGTGTCCCTGGGCGACGTGGAGTGGGTGCACGCGCTGCCCCTGGACGTGACAGGGCCCGTCGGTCCCGGCACGCTGGGACGGGCCCGTCACGCCTGCCTGGACACCACAGCGGCGCTGGCCCAGGCACTGTCCGGGCGGACCGGCTCCCCGCGCGTGTGGTGGTTGTCGTACGGCGCCCGGCCCGTGACCGGGACGGTGGAGAGGCCCGAACTGGCGCTCTTGGCAGGGCCGGTCGAGGTCGGCCCCCAGGAGGCTGCCCTGGGCGGACACTGGCTGGATCTCCCCGACGGCGACCTCACCCGTTGGGGCGGGCAGGTGGCCTCTGTCATCGCCGAAGCACGCGGAGCCGGACATCCCGACAGCCCGGTTCTGCCCCGGCAGCTTGCGCTGCGGCAGGGCTACTGGTGGCGGCCGGGCACCACGCCCGTGCCGGCGCCCTCGGGCTCGGAGCCCCTCGTACCGTCCGATGAGGACGCGGTGCACCTCGTACTGGGCGGCACGGGTGGCATAGGCCGCGCCATCGCCGCCTGGCTGCTGGAACACACCGGCGGCCGGGTCCTGCTGCTGTCGAGGAATCCGCGGCTGCCCGCGGAACTGACCCGGTGGGCCGACCGCGTGGGTCTCGTCCCGGCGGATCTGGCGGCCATGCCCGTACACGAAGTGGCAGCGGCCGTCGGCGAGCACACCCCGCGCCTGGACGGGGTGATCCACGCGGCCGGTCTCGGATACGGCGGGCTGCTCGTACGGCGCGACGCCGCAGCGATGCGCGACCCTGCCATGGCAAGGGAGAAGGGCGCACTCGTCGTGGAACACCTGATCGAGGCATTCCGTCCGCAGATCGCGGTCTACTGCTCGTCGATGTCCGCCCTGCTCGGCGGCGTCGGCCAGAGCGACTACGCGGCCGGCGCCGGCCTCCTCGACGGCTTCGCCCACCACCGCGCCAAAGAGACGGAGACGACCGTCCGGATCGGCATCGACTGGGACATCTGGAGCGAGACCGGAATGGCGACCCGGGTCATGGACCGGAACAGCCGCCATCAGGACCACCTGAAAGTCGGACTGACGGTCGAAGAAGGCAAGGAGGTCTTCGCGCACGCCCTGGCCCTGCAACTGCCACAGGTGCTCGTCTCCACGACCGACATCGATGACTCCCGCGCGTTCTACGCCCCCTCCGGCGACGACCGGGCGGAACCGCTCACCTCGCGGTCCGGGCCGACGCTCCGCACGAACGGCGAGGCGGGTTCCTCCGTCCCGGACAGTGCCGCGGAGCGCGCCGGCGCCATGACCCGCCTGATCCAGGAACTGCTGGGCGTGGACGAACTGGACCCGCACGACTCCCTGTACGACCTCGGCGCCGACTCACTGACCCTGATCACCCTGATCGCCCAGATCGAGGACGACTACGGCGTCGAATTCGACCTGGCCTCGTTCAGCTATCGGGTCAGCCTCACCGAGGTCCTCAAACACATGGAGGCGGCCCTCACGTCCGCCGAGCCCACCGCCGGGACGGCGGTGAGCACCGCCTCGCGAGTCGTCCTCGACGTCTGGCAGGAGGGAACAAGCTCAGCTGTCCTGTGTCTGGTGCACCCCGTGGGCGGGGACATCCTGGCCTACCGGTCGCTGGTGTCAGCTCTCGGGCCCGAACCGACCGTGTGCCTCATCGCCGATCCGGCACTCCGCGACGCCGAGATGCCCGCCTGGTCACTGGCCGAGCGCGCCCGTCACTACGACGCAGCACTTCGTGACCGCTTCGGCGGCCCCGGCCACCGGCTCCACTTGGCCGGGTGGTCCTTCGGCGCACGGGTGGCCATGGAAATGGCGGGCCTGGCCGAGTCGGCCGGGCGGCCGTTGGAGTCGCTCCACCTGCTGGACCCCCCGCGGCCGCAGGCGGGCGGTCTGGTCGCCGCCTACGACGAGGCGCACCTCGAGAGGGTGTTCGCCGCCGAACTCGGCAGCCGCACCCCATCGGCATCGGCAGCGGGGGCCGGGGCGGCGCCGGCTTCGTCCGAACCCGCACAGGCGTACGCCGAACGGCTGGCCCGCTGCTGCCGGGCGAACCTGCGCAGCCTGGGTGAGCACCAAGTGCGGCCGCTCGCCTCCACACCCACGTTCATGTGGCTGGCCGAACAGCCCACGGCGGGGATGCCCGCACCCGGCGACCAGCAGGAGACGGACCGTCAGTGGAACGCCTGCCTGCCCTCTGCCGCCGTTCGGCGGAGCCTGCCCACCGACCACTACGGCATCGTCGCGACGCCTCATGTGCGCACCGTGGCCGAGATCATCACTGCGACGTTGACGGACCCTGCAGCCGCTGTCCGCCGCGAGCGGGGAGGGGAGCGCGCCCGGTGACCTCCGGCCCACTCCCGCCTGCCGAGGGTCGCCGCCCGCGGCAGCCGGGCCCGACCCGCTGGACATCGAGGACGTACGGCCCCGGGGGCGTGGTCGCGGGCCTGCCCGCGGGCTCACCGGACCGGACGACTGCAACACCCCGAGACGTGCGAGGCGGACGGCGAGATCCATGACCGACTCCGCTTTCGGAGCATCTTGCCCGCCCAACTGCCCGGCCGAAGCCTGTACCCCCTCTGGAGGAAGTCATGGAGTCATACGAACGCGAAGCACTGGAAGCGGTGACCACGCGTCCCGCGCAGCCGTACCGCACGCTCACGGTGGACCGGATCACCCCCGTTCTGGGTGCGGAGGTGTCAGGCGTCGACCTGTCGAAGGAGCTCTCGGCGACGCAACTGGACGAGATCCGCACCGCGTTCCTTGATCACCACGTTCTCGTCTTCCGCGATCAGAAGATCACCGTCGAGGACCACAAGCGTTTCGCCGCCGCCTTCGGCGAACTGCGCCCCGTGAGCCCGCCGCCGCCGGAGGGTGACCCCTACGTCCTGGAGATCCGCACGACGTCGGCCGCGGCGAACGTGGCGGGCAACGGGTGGCACGCCGACGGCACAGCCGACGCCGAACCGTCGCTCGGGTCGATGCTGTACATCACCGAGATCCCCGAGCCGGGCTGTGGCGGCGACACCCTCTTCGCCAACATGCATCTCGCCTACGAGATGCTCTCGCCGGCCATGCGCTCCCTCCTGGACCCGCTCACCGCCATACACGACGGCGCCCATGCCCTGGCGGGTTACACCCCGCCCGCGGACTACGTCATCCCCAAGAGCGAGCACCCGCTCGTCGCCCGTCACCCCGAGACCGACCGCAAGCTGCTCTACGTCAACAAGGCATACACCAGCCGCGTCCCACAGCTCTCCGCCCAGGAGAGCCGTGCCCTGCTCGACATGCTCTTCGACACCATCGCCTGCAGGCCGGTCCTGCACTGCCGTGTCCGCTGGACCCCGGGCACCCTCGTCCTCTGGGACAACCGCTGCGTCCAGCACCACGCGACGTACGACTACTACCCCTACGCCCGCTACGGCCGGCGCGTCGCCATCAACGGCAGCGCCGTGAAGGGCTGACGGTGCGACCGTAGGAGGTGTGGGGGGGGGGGGGCCCCCGGGGGGGGGGGGGGGCGCCCCGGCGGCGGGGGGGGGGCTGCGTGGGGGGTGCGGGGGTGGCAGGTGCTGCGGGTTTCGGCCGCGGCGTCGCGACG
>NZ_JBEXYB010000052.1:0-43996 GCF_040630715.1 Streptomyces sp. NPDC005752
TTGTCCCCGGTGTGGGTCAGGTCGTCGATGCCCGCGGACGCGGACGTCATCACGGCTTCGGTGCGCAGCGGATTGATCTCCGAAACGGCACCGACAAACGTGGTCTTACCCACGCCGAAGCCCCCTGCCACCACGATCTTCGCCGAGGTAGTGGAGCGGGCCGCTCCGCCGCTAGAGCTTGCGAAGTCCACTGAGCACCCTTTCGAGCAGTGTCACATCTGGTTGGCCGCCGGCGGTCTCGTCGCCGCCGGGCTGATGGATAGCGACGAGTCCGGCCTCGGCCAGGTCGGCGACGAGGATCCGGGCAACGCCGAGCGGGATCGAGAGGAGGGCCGACACCTCGGCCACCGACTTGATCTCGATGCAGAGCCGGCAGATCCGCTGGTGCTCGGGCAACTGCCCTTGCAGCCGGGCCGGATCGGCCGTGGTGCTGACCAGCGCCTCGATGGCGAGCTGGTAACGCGGCCGTGTCCGGCCGCCGGTCATGGCGTACGGACGGACCAGCGGGTTGTGCGCAGCGGGCATCGGAGGCTCCGGGGCCTGCCGCTGGACCGGCTGGATGCGCGACGGCGGCGTCTCGTAACCCCGCGGCGGCTGCTGCTGGTACTGCTGCTGCCACCCGGAACCGGGCTGCTGGGACTGCTGCTGCCAGTCGCCGCCCTGCGAACCCTGCTGGGGCTGCTGGTAGGGCTGCTGGTACGGCTGGTAGGGCTGGTACGGCTCTTGCGCGCCCTGTCTGCCGGGCATGGAGGGGTTGCCGAAACGGTTGTTGTCGCCCTGCTCACCCGGAACCCGCTGACCACCCTCGTACGGGTGTCCGCCTGTGGGTGCTGCCACGTTTCCTCCTCCGCCTGCCGGTCGCCATCCCAGTGGTGCCGCGCCACCGCACCTTATGGCGCGGTGGCGAGAAACGCACTGTCTGTCTATTAGTTAAGAAGACTTCCCTGGAGTTCGGCGCGGAGATCCGGGGTGAGGACACTTCCTGCACGGTCCACGAGAAGCGCCATTTCGTACCCAACCAGACCGATGTCGGCATCCGGGTGGGAGAGGACGGCGAGTGAGGATCCGTCAGAGATGGACATGATGAAGAGGAATCCTCGCTCCATCTCCACAACGGTCTGATTCACGGCGCCGCCCTCGAAGATCCGGGAGGCACCCGCGGTCAGCGACGTCAGACCGGAGGCGACAGCCGCCAGCTGATCGGCGCGGTCCCGTGGGAAACCTTCGGACATCGCCAGCAGGAGTCCGTCGGCGGAGACCACCACCGTGTGCGACACCCCAGGGGTGTTGTCCACGAAGTTGGTGATCAACCAGTTCAGATTCTGCGCCGCCTGGCTCATCGGGCTCACACTAACGCTCCTGGTTGTAGGTATTACTCGTGTCCGTGCCCGCGGTACGTCCCCGCAGGACACCACGGCGAAGGTTGCTCAACCTGCCCCGTACGTCCTCGGGAGCGCGGGAGACCTGTGGGCCGCCCTGCTGGGTCTGCTCCGCCGTGCCCTCGACCAGGTTGGCCTTGGGCACACGCCGGGGGAGTCCGGAGGGGGTGATTCCGCCGGCCTTCGGATCCCGGAGCTTCTCGGCCCGCACCCAGCGCTCGTCGTTCGCCGAGCGCCAGTCGTCGGGGCCTTCCCCGTCGGTGGGTTCCGTCGCCTTCGGCTGTTCCGGCTGCGGCCGCTGCCGCTGTTCCGGCGGGGCAGGCTGATCGTTTCCGCGGCCGGTGGGCTGCCAGTGCTGCTGGCCGGCACCCCGGCGCGGGAGGCCCGCCTCGGTCAGGTCCGGACCCGGGTTCGGGGTGGCCCCCGGGCGGTCGAAGCCTACGCGCTCCCCGGTCTCCGCGGGAGTGCTCGGCAGCGATTCCGCTTCGGGCTGCGCCAGCGGCTCGAAGGTCCCCTGGTAGGAACCCTGATCCGCCCATTCGCCCTGGTGGGAAACGCCGTCCTGCGGAGCGAACTGGTCGGCGTGCTGCTCCTGCCGGCCGTCCGGAGCGGCGTACGAGGACTCCGCATAGGAGTTCTGCTGCTGCGGGTCCTGGTAGCCGTTCCCCGCGTACGGGTCGTAGCCGCCCTCGTAACCGGGCTGCGCGTACTCCTGCTGCCCCTGGGTGTACTGCCCGGGGGCGTACTGCTGCTCCTGGCCGTACTGCTCCGGCGTGAACTGCTGCTGGGGGTGCTGGGGGTGCTGGGGGAAGCCCTGCTGCTGCCCCGCGCCGTCCGCCTGGAACGGCGGATGCCCGCCGCCCGTCTGTGCCTCCAGCGCGGCCCGCCGCTCCTCACGCATCAGCGAACGGTTGACCGGGTCCAGCTGCGGGGAGTCCGCGGCCGGCGTCTCGTAGCGCGAGTCGTCGAAGCCGAGCTCCGCCGCCGTACGCATCGGGAGGGGCTGAGGCATCGGGTCGAAGGACTGCTGCTGCTGTTCGGGCATGATCGAGGAGACGGTGAAGTCGCTCTCCTGGGCCGACTCGCCACCGCCGCCACCGTGGGTGATGGCGTCCGGCAGCATGACCAGCGACGTGGTCCCCGCCTGCTCGCCCGAAGGGCGCAGCTGGACGCGGATCCCGTGCCTGTCGGCCAGCCGGCCGACCACGAAGAGACCCATCCGCTGGGACACCGCGGCGTCCACGGTCGGGGGATTGGCCAGCTTGTGGTTGATGTCCGCGAAGTCCTCGGCGGTGAGGCCGATCCCCTTGTCGTGGATCTCGACCATGACGCGGCCGTCGGGCAGCCGGGTCGCGGTGACCCGGACCTTCGTCTGCGGAGAGGAGAACGTGGTGGCGTTCTCCAGCAGCTCGGCCAGCAGGTGCACGAGGTCGGTCACCGCCTGGCCGTGGATCTCGCTCTCCGGCACACCGGTGAGTTCGACGCGCTCGTAGGACTCCACCTCGGACGAGGCGGCCCGCAGGACGTCGACCAGCGGCACCGGCTGGTTCCACCGCCGGCCGGGCTCCTCGCCCGCGAGGACGAGGAGGTTCTCGCCGTTACGGCGCATACGCGTGGCCAGGTGGTCCAGCTTGAAGAGGCTCTCCAGCTGGTCCGGGTCGGCCTCGTTGTTCTCCAGGTCGGTGATGAGGGTCAGCTGGCCCTCGATGAGCGACTGGTTGCGGCGCGACAGATTGGTGAAGATCGCGTTGACGTTGCCCCGCAGCATGGCCTGCTCGGAGGCGAGCCGGACGGCCTCGCGGTGCACCTGGTCGAAGGCGCGGGCGACCTCGCCGATCTCGTCCTGGCTGTTGATCGGGATCGGCTGCACACGGGTGTCCACCCGGCCCGGCTCGGTCCGCGACAGCTGGTCGACCAGCATCGGCAGCCGCTGCTCGGCGATACCGAACGCGGCCGTGCGCAGCTGCCGCATCGAGCGGCTCATCTGGCGGGCCATGAGACCGGCGATGATGAAGGCGGCCAGCAGCGCGACGAGCACGATCGCGGCGTTGATGACGGCGTCGTTACGCGCGTCGGTCGAGATCTCCGCCGCCTCGGCCACGGCCTTGTCGACGAGCTCGTTCTCGACCGTCGTGTAGCCGTCGAACTTCGCGGTGGACGCGGCCATCCAGGTCTCGGGGGTGATCCCCTTGGCCTTCAGCTCGGCCGGCTGCTTGCCCTGGCCGATCTGCTGGGCCATGCCGTCGAAGACCGAACCGTCGATGCTCGGCGGCGCCACGAAGGGCTTGCCGGCTGCCTTGGCCTGCGCCGCGGCGGCCTTCATCTGCTTGGCCCCCTCGGCGGCCTTCCCCGCCATGACTTCCTTGAGCCGGGCCGCGTCGGCCTCCGTGCCGCCGGAGACGAACTCACCGAGGGCGATCTGCTCGAGGTAGTTGTAGGAGCTGAACGCCGTGACCTGGCCGTTGAAGTTGCGCTCCTCCTGGCTCGGACGCACCAGCAGGTGCATGCCGATCGAGCGCTGAAGCGATTCGGCGGCCTTGGCCAGCTCGATCGCGTACACGGTCCGGCCGTAGCTGGTGATGTTGCCCGTCCCGAGGCCGAGCTCGTTGGAGAACTCCATCAGCGAGTGCTGGACCTTGGTGTAGCCCTCTTCCGTCTTCACCGGGTCCATCGCCTCGGCGTAGGCGGCCTTGCGCAGCTCGGGAAGGAGCGGCTCCTCCACCTTGAACAGCTTCAGACGCCGATGGAGACCCGCCTTGTCCGGCATGTTCTGCACGGCGTCGTCAAACTTCGACGCGGCGCTGTCCGTGGTGGCGCGGACCTTCTCCACCTCGGCGGCGGTGCGCTTGTTGGAGAGCAGGGGCTGAGCGGTGAGGTCACGCTCGTTCAGCAGCGCCTGTCCGTACTCCGCGGCCGCGCGGACGACCAGGGCCGTCTTCTCGGCGTCCTGGGCCTCGTTCCAGGTGTCGACCGAACCCTTCACCTGGAAGCCGCCCATGATCAGA
This sequence comes from Streptomyces sp. NPDC005752, assembly GCF_040630715.1. Classification (NCBI taxonomy): domain Bacteria; kingdom Bacillati; phylum Actinomycetota; class Actinomycetes; order Kitasatosporales; family Streptomycetaceae; genus Streptomyces; species Streptomyces sp. NPDC005752. Next base: position 4,385 of record NZ_JBEXYB010000052.1, read on the forward strand.
CCGACGAGCGCCGGGATCAGGAGGATGGCGTTCAGCCGGGTGGGCACCCGCCAGTTGCGGGGTGACAGCCGGTTGGTGCTGCCACCCGCCGGTTCCGCTTCGGACGACGTGTCCGCAGGCGGGGACACCGCTGCGCGCTGCGGAGGCGTGAAGTTACCCCGCTCCGGCTGCGCCGCGGAGCCCTCGTTGCTTCGCCTCACTCGACCAACAACCTCTCGGCGTCGGCACCTACGTTGTGCCGGATTATCGTTCAGGGCCCGTACTACTGGGTAGTTCGAGGCATTGCAGCACGCGGACCGGCCGCGTTCCAAACAGTCGGAATGCGTGATTCCGGCTGAGGCCGCTTGAAGATAAAACGGGCATAAAGAGCGAGCCCCGTCAAAAGGCGAGGCTCGTATGAGCGCAGCGGTACCGGTCGTGTGCGCCGGGTGTCGATCGACCCCTGATTCTCTGTCGAAATGTTATGAAGGCGGGGGCGGATCGTGTCAAAGGACACAGGCCGCCCCCGCCCGACTACAGCAACTTCCGTAGATCACTTCCGACTTACGGCTACTTCAGCCGGGCCATCAGTGCGTGCTCGACCAGTGTGATCAGTGCGCTCTTGGCGTCCGCACGGTGCCGGGCGTCCGTGATGAGGATCGGGGTGTCGGGGCCGATCTGGAGTGCCTCGCGTACTTCGTCGGGAGTGTAGGGCTGGTGTCCGTCGAAGCCGTTGAGGGCGATGACGAAGGGGAGGCCGCTGTTCTCGAAGTAGTCGACCGCGGGGAAGCAGTCGGCGAGGCGGCGGGTGTCGACGAGGACGACGGCGCCGATGGCGCCGCGGACCAGGTCGTCCCACATGAACCAGAAGCGGTCCTGTCCGGGGGTGCCGAACAGGTAGAGGATCAGGTCCTGGTCCAGGGTGATGCGTCCGAAGTCCATGGCCACGGTGGTCGTGGTCTTGTCCCCGGTGTGGGTCAGGTCGTCGATGCCCGCGGACGCGGACGTCATCACGGCTTCGGTGCGCAGCGGATTGATCTCCGAAACGGCACCGACGAACGTGGTCTTGCCCACGCCGAAGCCCCCTGCCACCACGATCTTCGCCGAGGTGGTGGAGCGAGCCGTCGTATTGCCGCTAGAGCTTGCGAAGTCCACTGAGCACCCTTTCGAGCAGTGTCACATCCGGCGCGCCGCCGGCCTCTCCGTTGCCCGGCTGGTGGATGGCCACCATGCCGGCTTCCGCCAGGTCCGCCACGAGGATCCGCGCCACGCCCAGGGGCATGGACAGCAGGGCCGAGACCTCGGCCACCGACTTGACCTCGCGGCACAGGTGGCAGATCCGCTGGTGCTCGGGGAGCAGGGTCCCCAGGTGTGCGGGGTCCGCTGTGGTGCTGACCAGTGCCTCTATCGCGAGCTGATAGCGCGGCCGGGTCCGGCCGCCCGTCATGGCGTAGGGACGGACCAGCGGCTGGTCGCCTTCACCGTCGTACGACGCGTGGTGCAGTGCGCCGTACGGATCAGGTGAGGCGGGTGGCGGGGTCATAAATCCTCCGGGCGTGACAGCAGGGTGTCGGCTTGCCGTCTGAAGGTGGCCGGTGAGGGGCTGTGTCGGCCGGACGGGTGAGGGTTTTGAGTAGTACCTGGGGGGATCGTGTCAGGTGGCTGCCGCATGGCCGGTCAGTGCAGCAGACTTCCTTGTAGTTCGGCTCGGAGATCCGGGGTGAGTACGGTCCCGGCGCGGTCGACGAGCAGCGCCATCTCGTACCCGACCAGACCGATGTCCGCGTCCGGGTGGGCGAGGACGGCGAGCGAAGACCCGTCCGAGATGGACATGAGGAAGAGGAAACCTCTCTCCATCTCCACGACCGTCTGGCTCACGGCGCCGCCTTCGAAGATCCGGGAGGCACCCGCGGTCAGCGACGTCAGACCGGAGGCGACAGCCGCCAGCTGATCGGCGCGATCGCGCGGGAAACCTTCGGACATCGCCAGCAGCAGGCCATCCGCGGAGACCACCACCGTGTGGGACACCCCTGGGGTGTTGTCCACGAAGTTGGTGATCAGCCAGTTCAGATTCTGCGCGGCCTGACTCATGGGGCTCAACTAACGCTCCTGCTGGTGAGTGGGGCCGAGTTGGAAACTATCGGTAGACGGGCCGGTGTTGGCCTGTCGTCCCTGCTGGATGCCCCGGCGGAGATTGGTCAGACGGCCGCGTACGTCATCCGGCGCACGCGAGACCTGAGGTCCGGACTGATGATTCTGCTGCTGAGCAGTGCCCGGTACCAAATTGGCACGTGGGACACGGCGGGGCAGTCCGGAGGTGGTGATCCCGCCGGCGGCGGGCTTCTTGACCCGCTCCGCCTGCCGCACGAGTTCGTCGTTGGGCGAAGCGCGCCACGAACTGGTGGCGCCGGTGTCGGCCGCACCACGCCGCGGCATGGGCGGAGGCGGGGTGTCGGCGTGCGGGGAGGGGAACGGTGCCTGCGGCTCGGCGGCGGGCGGCTGCTGGCCGCCCTGCTGCGGGCCGTGGAACCAGTTCGTCTCCAGCGTGTCGTACAGCGGCGTACGCCCGTCACCGGGACCGGCCGGCGGCAGCCCGTCGGGCTGCTGCGGCAGGGCGGGGCGGCGCGGCAGCTCACCCGCCGGGGGCGCAGGCGGAAGCGGTGCGCCGAAGTCGGGGCTGTCCGAGCGACGTGGCAGCCCGCCGACGGGGGGCACGGGCGGAAGCGGTGCGCCGAAGTCGGAGCTGTCGGGACGGCGCGGCGCGGGCGCGTGCGGGCCTTGGGCGCCGAAGCCCTGGTCCTGCGGCATCGGGGCGTTGAAGTCGGGCCGGGCGAACTGTGCGGTGCTCGCCGGGTCCATGGGCTGCGGTGCCTGATACGCCTGCGGTGCCTGCGGTGCCGAGAAGTCCGGACGGGCGAACTCGGCTGTGGCGCCGGGGCCCTGACGGTCGTTCATCGGCGGACGCTGGTTCGGCGGGCTGAACGGGTCGTTCGGACCGGAGGTGCCCGGCCGGGCGAACCGGCCTGCGTCGTGCTCCTCGTGACCACGCGGTGAGTCCGGCTGCGAGCGCCGGGGCGCACCCTGCTCCTCGACTCCCCAGCTCGTGCCCTGCGGACGCTGGGGCTGGGGGTTGCCGCCGGGCAGTTCGGCCCGAGGTCCGCCGGAGGGCGGAAGCTGACGGCCGGGGCCGCCGGGCTGCTGCGGGCCGCCCTGACCGAGCTGGTTCTGCTGGGGCTGCGGGTTCGGTCGCGCGGGCGGGCCGGAGTGGCCGAAGAGGTTGGGGCGGCCCGAGTCCGCACCGGCCGGGGGGCCCTGCGGGGGGCGTGCGCCCGGACGGGCACCACCGGCGAAGGCACCGGCGAGGCCGCCGCCCTGACGGGTCTCGGGTCGGCCCCGGCCCGGCAGTCCGGGATTCTGCTGGCTGTTGCCCAGCGGTCCGGAGCCCTGCTGCGGCGGACGCTGTCCGCCGTCGCGCGAGGGCAGCGCGGCCCGGGGGGCCGAGCCCGCACCGACCTGGCCGCGCGGGGCTGGTGCCCCGACGCCCTTGGCGGGAGCGGACGCGGGGCCGGCCAGACCGCCCGCGGCGGGGGAACCGGCGCCGGCGAGGAGCCCGCCCGGGGCGCCGCCCTGCTGTCCCTTGCCCTGCTGTCCCGGCTTGGGCGGCAGCTTGCCGCCCTGCGCGACCTCCATGGGCAGCATGACCAGCGCGGTCGTACCGCCGGAGTCGGAGGGGCGCAGCTGGATGCGGATGCCGTGACGCAGGGACAGCCGGCCGACCACGAACAGACCCATGCGGCGGGACACCGAGACGTCCACGGTGGGCGGCGAGGCGAGCCGCTCGTTGATCGCTGCCAGGTCCTCGGGGGAGAGGCCGATGCCGGTGTCGTGGATCTCGACGAGCACACGGCCGTCGGGCAGTGCGTGACCGGTGACCCGGACCTTCGTCTGCGGCGAGGAGAACGACGTGGCGTTCTCCAGCAGCTCGGCGAGGAGGTGCACGAGGTCGTTGACGACGCGGCCGGCGACCTCGGTGGCGGGCACCGCGGACAGTTCGATGCGCTCGTACTGCTCCACCTCGGACGCGGCGGCACGGAGCACGTCGACCAGCGGCACGGGCCGCGTCCACCGGCGGCCGGGCTCCTCGCCCGCGAGGACGAGGAGGTTCTCGCCGTTACGGCGCATACGGGTCGCGAGGTGGTCGAGCTTGAAGAGCGAGGACAGCTGGTCCGGGTCGGCCTCGCGGGACTCCAGTTCGGAGATGAGCGAGAGCTGGCGCTGGATGAGCCCCTGGCTGCGGCGCGAGAGGTTGGTGAACATCGCGTTGACGTTCCCTCGCAGCAGCGCCTGCTCGGCGGCCAGCCGGACCGCCTCGCGGTGCACGTCGTCGAAGGCCGCGGCCACCTGGCCGATCTCGTCCCGGGAGTGCACACCGACGGACTCGACGGAGGTGTCGACGTCCTGCGGGTCCGTCTCGGAGAGCTGCCTGACGAGCTCGGGCAGCCGGTCCTGGGCGACCCGGGTCGCGGTGTCCTGGAGCCGCCGCAGGGAGCGGATCATGGACCGCGCCACGACGAAGGCGCCGACCAGCGACACACCGAGGACGATGAGGATGATCGCACCGTTGAGGATCGCGTCGCGCTGCGACTCCTCGCGGAGCTCGCGGGCCTTGCTCTCCATCTCACCGAGGAGTGTCTCCTCGATGGTCTTCATGGCCTGGATCTTGTTGGAGCTCTGGTCGTACCAGTCCATGTACGTACGCGTCTTGCCGCTGCCCTCCATGCCCAGAGGGCTGTCGAGCACCTTCTTCGCGTACATGTCGGCGGCGGTGATCTCGGGATTCCCGTTGTCCAGCGGCGCAAGGAGCTCGGCGGAGCTCTTGCCGGTGGACTCGTAGGTCGTCTCGAAGGTCTTGAGGGTCGTGCTGGCCTTGTTGAGCGCGTTGCGGCCGAACGCCTGGTCGTTGTCGTTCAGGTGCGTCTTGTCGCTGTCACCGCCGGGCAGTGCCGCGGCGATGATGGCCCGCTCGACGGAGGCGTACTCCTTCGAGGAGGAGAAGGCGGCCAGCGCGCGGGTGCGCTTGATCATTTCAGGGTTGCTGGTCGCCTGCGCCATGTCCTGCGACAGGCTCAGCAGCGAGGTGATCAGCTGGCTGTACTGGTCGACCGTGTTGAGACTCGGGCTGTCGCCGGCGTACGCGTCCTTGCGGATGCTGGTGATGTTGCCCAGCTGCGTGCCGATCTGGCTGACGCTCGCGTGGATGCTGTCCAGCGCGGCGTCGCCGGGGGTGTTGCCGATCTCGTCCGTGGCCTCGAAGAAGGCGGCCTTGGCGCGGTCGGTGCGCTCACGGGGCTGGGTGACCTTGTAGTCGGTGGCCTTCACGCCGTTGGACAGCGGGCCGGCCGACTTGTCGCGCTCCTCCTGGAGTGCGTTGGCGAGCGCGGTCGCCTGCTTGGTCATCTTCGTGAGCAGCTGCATGTGCTCCAGCTGGTCCATGTCGTTCATGGACTCGTTGATGCGCAGTCCGCCCAGGGTGGTCGCCGCGACCACGGGGAGGGCGAGCAGGGAGACCAGACGCGTGCTGATGCGCCAGTTGCGCAGGGCTGCGCGGGAGCCGGCGGAGGGGAGACCTGCCGGCTTGGGAGCAGCGGCGGCGTCCGCGCCGCTGTCGCCCGCTGTGCCGCTCGTCGTGCCGGAGCGCTGTGCGCGGTCACCGGCGGCGGGATTCTGGGCGTGCTGGGGCGAGGAACCGCGGTCGTTCCCGCCGCGCGGCTCCTGCTCAGCCGGGGTTTCCCCTCGGCCCTGGCGGGGCTGGGGCGACCCCGCGCCATCCCTCTTGAAACGTCCCTGCACTAGCGTCGCAACCTCTGGACCAGGCGTCCCTCCGCGCGTGGCGCGGCTGAACGGTGTCGGCGTCGTGGGGCGCTGGACGCGCCCCAAGGTGGTCGTGAGTGACCGGCGTACTTCCCCCTCCCGCCACCACTCGGCGCTGCGTTGCGCCCCTGCGCACTGGGCCTGAAACCCGCGGCGGTGCGTGGAATTCCAGCACAGTGAAGGATCTCCAACAAGGCCCCCGTACCGGGCTGTGACCTGGATGACACGGTGTGATGACCGAGTGACAAGGCGTATAGCGTGTTCATGGTCAAAACGGGTAATTAGGGGTGGGGTCCTCGGGGGTGGCGGGTGTCCCAGTCGCCATGATCGGGAGCGGAATAGCAGATTCAGTGACGTAATGTCTGGTTTGTATCCGAAGGTCAACTGCCCTTAATGTGCGCTTTGTCGGCAAGTTCGTGAGCAAACTCACACGATGATCGCCGTCTCATCCCGGCCGTGGCGGGGAATCGGATGTTTAGCCTGGCGCCTTACAGGGATAGAGAATCCGAAAACCGGCGCCCCCCCCGGGCGGCGCCCCAGCGACAAGGGTCCACACGGCAGATGAAGACGACGATGATTTTCCGCAACATCGCCAACCCCCGGCGTACGACGCTGGCGCACCTCGAGGACGCCGAAGCGCTGCGGAAGCCGGAGCAGCGGGAGCACACCGTCGACCTGCCCACCCAGACGGCCAACCCGCGCCGCACCATCCTCATGGTCGCCCCGGTCACGGCGGCGGAGTAGCGGCCGTACCGGCCACGACGCGTCCGCGGGCCCCTCACCCGCGCCCTCGCCCCGCCCCGTCCGGTGGAGCGATAGCCTGGAGCGTCAGTCTTCAGCCAGCCAGCAAGTGAGGGGCGACAGCATCCCGTGCGCATCGCCAGGTTCTCCATCGACGGCAATGTCGCCTTCGGCGCGGTCGAGGGCGACAGCCCCGACAGCCTCGTCCTCGACATCATCAAGGGCATCCCGTACACCGACTTCGAGCTCTCCGGGACCAAGGTCCCGCTGAAGAAGGTCCGGCTGCTGCCGCCCGTGCTCCCCAACAAGGTCGTGGCCATCGGCCGCAACTACGCGGAACACGCCGCCGAGATGGGCAACGAGGTCCCCGATGTGCCCGTCGCCTTCTTCAAGCCGACCACCTCGGTGATCGGTGCGGGTGACTCCATCGAGTACCCCTCCTTCTCCGAGGAGCTCCACCACGAGGCCGAGCTGGCCGTGGTGATCGGCCGCATGTGCCGCGAGGTTCCGCGTGAGCGTGTCAAGGACGTCATCTTCGGCTACACCTGTGCCAACGACGTCACGGCACGCGACGTCCAGCGGCGCGAGAGCCAGTGGGCCCGGGCGAAGGGCTTCGACACCTCGTGCCCGCTCGGCCCCTGGGTGGAGACCGACGTCGACCCCGGTGACCTGGCCATCCAGGCCACGGTCAACGGCGAACAGCGTCAGCTCGGCCGGACGAGCGACATGGTCCGCTCCGTCGAGGACCTGGTCGTCCACATCACGGAAGCCATGACGCTGCTCCCGGGCGACGTGATCCTCACCGGGACCCCCGCAGGGGTCGGGCCCCTGCACGTCGGCGACGAGGTCGCCGTCACCATCGAAGGCATCGGCACTCTCACCAACAAGGTGATCAAGCGTGGCTAACCCCCCTGTCCGTGTACGTTTCTGTCCCTCCCCGACCGGTAACCCCCACGTGGGCCTGGTCCGGACGGCCCTGTTCAACTGGGCCTTCGCCCGGCACCATCAGGGCACCCTGGTCTTCCGTATCGAGGACACCGACGCGGCCCGTGACTCCGAGGAGTCCTACGGGCAGCTGCTCGACTCGATGCGCTGGCTCGGCCTCGACTGGGACGAGGGCCCCGAGATCGGCGGCCCGCACGAGCCGTACCGCCAGTCGCAGCGGATGGACCTCTACAAAGACGTTGCCGCCAAGCTCCTGGACGCCGGGCACGCGTACCCCTGCTACTGCACCACCGAGGAGCTCGACGCCCGTCGCGACGCCGCCCGCGCGGCCGGCAAGCCGTCGGGCTACGACGGCCACTGCCGCGACCTGAACGACGAGCAGAAGGCGGCGTACGAGGCCGAGGGCCGTACCTCGATCGTCCGCTTCCGGATGCCCGACGAGGCGATCACCTTCACCGACCTGGTCCGCGGCGACATCACGGTCCAGCCGGAGAACGTCCCGGACTACGGCATCGTCCGCGCCAACGGTGCTCCCCTCTACACCCTCGTCAACCCGGTCGACGACGCCCTGATGGAGATCACCCACGTCCTGCGCGGCGAAGACCTGCTCTCCTCCACCCCGCGCCAGATCGCCCTCTACCGGGCGCTCATCGAGCTGGGCATCGCCAAGGACACCCCGGCCTTCGGTCACCTCCCGTACGTCATGGGGGAGGGCAACAAGAAGCTGTCCAAGAGGGACCCGCAGGCCTCGCTCAACCTCTACCGCGAGCGCGGCTTCCTTCCCGAGGGACTGCTCAACTACCTCTCGCTGCTGGGCTGGTCGATCGCCGAGGACCGCGACATCTTCGGCCGCGACGAGTTGGTGGCCGCGTTCGACATCGCCGACGTCAACGCCAACCCGGCGCGCTTCGACCTGAAGAAGGCCGAGCACATCAACGCCGAGCACCTGCGCATGCTCGACGTGAAGACCTTCACCGAGGCCTGCGGCCCCTGGCTGAAGGCCCCCTTCGCCCCCTGGGCGCCCGAGGCCTTCGACGCCGAGCAGTTCGCCGAGATCGCCCCGCACGCCCAGACCCGGGTGACGGTCCTCTCGGACATCACGGCCAACGTCGACTTCCTCTTCCTGGACGAGCCCGTCGAGGACGAGGCGTCCTGGGCCAAGGCCATGAAGGAGGGCTCCGACGCCCTGCTGGTCACGGCCCGCGCCGAGCTGACGGCCGCCGAGTGGAACGCCGAGGCACTCAAGACGGCCGTCCTCACCGCCGGCGAGAAGCACGGCCTGAAGCTCGGCAAGGCGCAGGCCCCGGTCCGCGTCGCCGTCACCGGCCGCACGGTCGGTCTGCCGCTCTTCGAGTCCCTGGAGATCCTGGGCCGCGAGAAGACGATCGCCCGCATCGACGCCGCGCTGGCGAAGCTCGCCGCGTAGCGACTGGATGCCCGTGACGGGGTGGCCGCCCGAGCCGGGGCGGCCACCCCGTCGGCATACGGCGGCCGTGCCGGTAATCTGGCGGGCATGCCGATCCGAGCGGTTCTCTGGGACATCGACGACACGATCTTCGACTACTCCGGGGCGGACCGCACCGGTATGCGCAAGCACCTGGAGAACGAGGGCTTTCCCGAGGGATACCTCACTCTGGAGCGCGCCCTCGACGCGTGGAAGGCCGTCACGGACGTGCAGTGGGCGCGTTTCGCGGCCGGGGAGACGGACTTCCAGGGGCAGCGGCGGGAACGCGTACGCACCTTTCTCGCGCGGCCGCTCAGCGATGCCGAGGCCGATGACTGGTTCGGCCGGCACGCGGCCCACTACGAGGCCGCGTGGGCGCTCTTCCCGGACACCGTGCCCGTTCTCGACCGACTGGCGGGAAGCTTCCGCCACGCCGTCCTGTCCAACTCCAGCATCCACAACCAGGACCGGAAGCTGCGCGCCCTCGGTATCCGGGACCGCTTCGAGGCAGTGGTGTGCGCCGTGGAGCTGGGAGTCTCCAAGCCGGACGCGGGGGCGTTCCACGCCGCCTGCGAGGTGCTGGAGCTCGAACCGCACCACGTGGCGTACGTCGGCAACGAACCCGACATCGACGCGGGCGGCGCGGTGGCCGCCGGTCTGACGGGGATCTGGCTGGACCGCGACGGACAGGGCGGGCGTCCCGAACTCGTACGGATCACGGGGCTGGACGAGCTCCCCGGCCTGCTGGCGGGCGATACCCGTTTTGGAGCGCCGGACACCTTCAGGTAATGTTCTTCCTGCGCCGCCCGAGCGGGACGAAAAATCCGAACAGGCAGCGCAGACAGAAACAGAACCCCGAGGGGTTGCGTTTCAGTGGGCTATGGTGTAATTGGCAACACTACGGTTTCTGGTACCGTCATTCTAGGTTCGAGTCCTGGTAGCCCAGCGCAAGTCAGCAGTAACCACGCCCCCGTTGTGTAGCGGCCTAGCACGCTGCCCTCTCACGGCAGTAGCGCCGGTTCGAATCCGGTCGGGGGTACAGATCCTTCCCGCGAGAACACCTGGGTCGCACCCACGTTTTCGATGCAGGATCGCTAGGGCCCCCGTTGTGTAGCGGCCTAGCACGCTGCCCTCTCACGGCAGTAGCGCCGGTTCGAATCCGGTCGGGGGTACTTGTCACACCATGGGCTATGGTGTAATTGGCAACACTACGGTTTCTGGTACCGTCATTCTAGGTTCGAGTCCTGGTAGCCCAGCGCAAGACCGAAGTAACAAGCCCCCGTTGTGTAGCGGCCTAGCACGCTGCCCTCTCACGGCAGTAGCGCCGGTTCGAATCCGGTCGGGGGTACAAACGGCAAGTACAGAAGGCCCTTCACTTCGGTGGAGGGCCTTCTGCGTATGCGTGGTGAATGGGCCCGTCGGTGTCCGCCTGCGGAGAGGAAGGCGCCCATCTCGTGGGTTCGGCAGGTGAATTGGGCCGCCACGACGCTGGGGCGGCCAGGGGAGGGGAAGCGTGAGGAGTCAGCCCGTGCGGCGCAGCGCCTCGCTCAGACGTGCCGCCGAGTCGATGATCGCCTGGGCGTGCATCCGTCCGGGATGACGGGTGAGCCGCTCGATCGGGCCGGAGACCGACACCGCGGCGACCACCCGGTTCGAGGGGCCGCGGACCGGGGCCGAGACCGAGGCCACACCCGGCTCGCGCTCACCGATCGACTGTGCCCAGCCCCGACGCCGTACGCCGGAGAGGGCCGTCGCCGTGAACCGGGCGCCCTGCAGGCCCCGGTGCAGACGCTCAGGTTCCTCCCACGCCATCAGGATCTGTGCGGACGAGCCCGCCTTCATGGTGAGTGTGGAGCCGACCGGCACGGTGTCCCGCAGACCGGAGAGCCGCTCCGCCGCCGCCACGCAGATCCGCATGTCGCCCTGCCGCCGGTAGAGCTGGGCGCTCTCGCCGGTGATGTCACGGAGATGTGTGAGTACGGGTCCGGCCGTCGCGAGGAGGCGGTCCTCGCCGGCCGCGGCCGCGAGTTCCGACAGCCGGGGGCCGAGAATGAAACGGCCCTGCATGTCCCTCGCCACCATGCGGTGGTGTTCGAGTGCCACGGCCAGTCGGTGTGCCGTGGGCCGTGCGAGCCCTGTCGCCGCGACCAGCCCGGCGAGGGTGGCCGGACCGGACTCCAGGGCGCTCAATACCAGAGCTGCCTTGTCGAGAACGCCGACGCCACTAGAGTTGTCCATACGACGATACTCGCGTCTCACTCTGTGAAACGCAAGTTCAATTTTCCCTGGAAGTTGCGAACCTGTACATGCGGTCGTACAACGGCCCGCAGCCACCGCCCCGCTCGGGGGTCCGGACGGAGGCACCCCAATCTCTAGTTGGGCCGGCGAAGACGCCGGCCGGAGGGAAAGCGATGGGTAGGACACTCGCGGAGAAGGTCTGGGACGACCACGTCATCCCCAAGCTCTCGACCACGCTCGACCAGGGGAGCCCCCACTGGCGCGCCGATGGCGAGCCCGACCTCCTCTTCATCGATCTGCACCTGCTGCACGAGGTGACCAGCCCGCAGGCGTTCGACGGCCTGCGCCAGGCCGGCCGGCCGGTGCGGCGCCTCGACCTCACCATCGCCACCGAGGACCACAACACCCCGACCCTCGACATCGACAAGCCGATCGCCGACCCGGTCTCCCGTGCCCAGCTGGAGACCCTGCGCAAGAACTGCGCGGAGTTCGGTGTCCGGCTGCACCCGCTGGGTGACGTCGAGCAAGGCGTCGTGCACGTGGTCGGCCCGCAGCTCGGCCTGACGCAGCCCGGGACCACGGTCGTCTGCGGCGACTCGCACACCTCCACCCACGGCGCGTTCGGAGCGCTGGCCTTCGGTATCGGCACGAGCCAGGTCGAGCACGTCCTGGCCACCCAGACGCTGCCGCTGGCCCGCCCGCGCACCATGGCGATCACCGTCGAGGGCGAACTCCCCGACAGTGTCACCGCCAAGGACCTGATCCTGGCCATCATCGCCCGGATCGGCACCGGCGGCGGCCAGGGCTACATCCTCGAATACCGCGGCTCCGCCATCGAGAAGCTCTCGATGGAGGCCCGGATGACCATCTGCAACATGTCGATCGAGGCCGGCGCCCGTGCGGGCATGATCGCCCCCGACGAGACCACCTTCGCCTACCTGCGGGGCCGTGACCACGCCCCCGAGGGTGAGGACTGGGACGCCGCGGTGGAGTACTGGAAGACGCTGCGCACCGACGACGACGCCGTCTTCGACGCCGAGGTCGTCATCGACGGCGCCGCACTCGCGCCGTTCGTCACCTGGGGCACCAACCCCGGTCAGGGAGCACCCCTGTCGGCGAACGTCCCCGACCCCGCTTCGTACGAGGACGCCTCGGAGCGCCACGCCGCCGAAAAGGCCCTGGAATACATGGGGTTGACCGCCGGTCAGCCGCTGCGCGAGATCGACGTGGACACGGTGTTCGTAGGGTCCTGCACCAACGGGCGCATCGAGGACCTGCGTAACGTGGCCTCCATCATGGACGGCCGTAAAGTCGCCGACGGTGTACGGATGCTGGTCGTCCCCGGTTCCGTCCGGGTCGCCCTGCAGGCGGTCGAGGAGGGGCTCGACAAGGTCTTCACCGCCGCCGGCGCCGAATGGCGGCACGCAGGCTGCTCGATGTGTCTCGGCATGAACCCCGACCAGCTGGCCCCCGGCGAGCGCTCCGCCTCCACCTCGAACCGGAACTTCGAGGGCAGGCAGGGCAAGGGCGGCCGCACCCACCTGGTCTCCCCGCAGGTCGCCGCCGCCACCGCCGTGCTGGGCCACCTGGCCTCGCCCGCCGATCTGTCCGACGTCCGTACGCCCGCCGGAGTCTGAGAGCCATGGAAGCATTCACCGCACACACCGGCCGGGCCGTCCCGCTGCGCCGCAGCAACGTCGACACCGACCAAATCATTCCCGCGCACTGGCTGAAGAAGGTCACCCGCGACGGCTTCGAGGACGGCCTCTTCGAGGCGTGGCGCAAGGACGGGGACTTCGTCCTCAACCGCCCCGAGCGCAAGGGTGCCTCGGTGCTGGTCGCCGGCCCCGACTTCGGCACGGGATCCTCGCGTGAGCACGCGGTCTGGGCCTTGCAGAACTACGGCTTCAAGGCAGTCATCTCCTCCCGTTTCGCTGACATCTTCCGTGGCAACTCGCTGAAGAACGGTCTGCTGACCGTCGTCCTCGACCAGCAGGTCGTCGACAGGCTGTGGGAGCTGACCGAGGCCGACCCGACGGCCGAGGTCACCGTCGACCTGGAGAAGCGGCAGGTCCTTGGCGACGGCTTCACGGCCGACTTCGAGCTCGACGAGAACGCCCGCTGGCGACTGCTGAACGGGCTCGACGACATCAGCCTCACTCTTCAGAACGAAGCGGACATTGCGACTTATGAGGCGGCCAGGCCGTCCCACAAGCCGCGTACGATTGATGCCTGAGCAGCGCTTTTCCCGAACTGCGCCCCCTGCCGGAAGGCAGGGGGCGCAGTCGCTTGTTGAGACCCCCTCGGGCGACAACTCGCCCCAGATGGCACAATCGGTGCATGGAACGCGACAGCCAACTCGAGCTCTATGGCCAAGTCGCCGACCGACTGAAAGAAGCGCACGCAAAGGTGCGCTCACTGCAAGTCCCGGAGGGCGTACGGATGGCGCTGTCCCGGAAGCTGCTGGTCGTCACGGCCGCGGCTAAGCACGATCTCCCAGGCGCGGCAAGGCGTCTGGACCGGTTGATGAAGGACCTCGATGAGGGCCGATTCCCCGAAGGTGACTGACTCTGCGGACAGCGCAGCGGTCGACTTCGTTGCGGCACTAGGGTGATTAGCCCGTTTCGTGTTTGATTTGCGGTATATATCTGCCTAACGTGCGAAAAAGCCTGAACAGTTTCGTTCGGGCAATGTCTCCGAAGGGGAAGACGTGAACAAGGCGCAGCTCGTAGAAGCGATTGCCGACAAGGTCGGAGGCCGTCAGCAGGCCGCGGACGCCGTCGACGTGGTCCTCGACGCGATCGTCCGTGCGGTCGTCGCGGGAGACCGTGTCTCGGTCACCGGCTTCGGCTCGTTCGAGAAGGTCGACCGCCCCGCCCGCTACGCCCGCAACCCGCAGACGGGCGAGCGCGTACGGGTCAAGAAGACCTCCGTCCCCCGCTTCCGCGCGGGACAGGGCTTCAAGGACCTGGTCAGCGGCTCCAAGAAGCTCCCCAAGAACGACGTGGCCGTGAAGAAGGCCCCCAAGGGCAGCCTCTCGGGCGGTTCTTCCACCCGTACGACGGCGAAGGCGGCCGCGAAGAAGGCCACCGCCAAGAAGGCCACGGCACGCAAGGCCACGGCGGCCGCGAAGAAGACGGCACCGGCCAAGAAGACCACCGCCAAGAAGACCACTACCGCGGCGAAGAAGACCACGGCGGCGGCGAAGAAGGCGACCCCGGCGAAGAAGACGGCCACGAAGAAGACCGTCGCCGCCAAGACGGCGCCCGCCAAGAAGACCACGGCGAAGAAGGCGCCCGCGAAGAAGACCACGGCACGCAAGACCACAGCCAAGAAGGTCACCGCACGCAAGAAGTGAGACCGGGCACCGCTCGTTCTCCTACGCGCCGGGCCGGGCTCCCCTCGGGGAGCCCGGCCCGCGGGCTGTTCAGACCCCTCTCAGAGGGTCTGCAGCGTCACCAGGGTGATCCGCGACGAGGCGCCCTCGCCCTCGGTCTCGATCCGCACCCGCTGCCCCGGCCGCAGCAGCCGCAGCCCGCCCGCGTCGAACGCCGCCGCGTCGAAGTCCACCGGGGTGCCGTCGTCGAGGAGCACGCTGCCGGTACGGGTCTCGGGGTCGTACGTGAACGAGGTCGCCTGCATGAACCGCAGCCTATAGGTCCGCGGCAGGCGCCACCGGGGCCGCCAGCCCCGTGGTGAACCGTCCCACGCCCAGTGCCAGCGCCGCCCTCAGATCGTCGCCCGTGTCCACGTCCCTGCGGACGGACTCGAGCCCCGGCAGCACGACCTCCACGGCCCCCGACGCCAGATGCCGCGAGCGTGACGCCCCGCCGAAGGCCGGCCGCAATTCCACTCCGGGCGCCGCGGAAAGAAATGTGGTGCCGATTCCCTGCGCATCACTGACAAATGCGCGAGGAAATGCGGCGGAGAATTCGAGCACCCGCGTCAGTTCGTCCGGACGCAGCGCGGGCAGGTCCGCGTTGAGCACGGCCACCGCGGAGCCCCCGCGACGCGCCCGCACCGACCGTGCACCGTGCTCCAGCGCCGCGTTGAGCCCGGCGGCCGGGGTGTCGGGCACCGCCCGCGCGCCGAGCGCGGCCAGCGCCGCCGCGGCCACCGCGTCGTCCGTGACGACCACCACATCGCCCACCGCCCGGCAGGCCAGCGCCGCGGACACGGTGTCCTGCGCGAACGCCAGGGCCAGCCGCGGACGCAGATCCCCGCCCACCGCGCGGCCGAGCCTGCTCTTGGCGTGTGCGAGCGGTTTCAGCGGGACGACCAGGGACCAGCGGCCGGTCGGGTCGGTGTTCGTGGCGATCTCCCCCTCGGTACGCATCAGCCCATATTCTCGCCTGCCGGTACGACAACCCGGAGGTCCGCCCCCACGGGTGAGGCGTACGGTGTTCTCCACACAGCAGGGGCCCGGGGTGAGGCAGGTACCGCCGCGAGCCGCGCAACAGCTCAGTTCCTAGAGGAAGGCGTCCGAGTGTCCCGCCGCAGAATCGGCTTCTGGTACCGCCTGGCGGCGGCCATCGCGAAACCGCCCCTGGTGGTTCTGTTCAAGCGGGACTGGCGGGGAATGGAACACATTCCGGCCGATGGTGGATTCATCACCGCGGTGAATCACAACTCGTATCTGGACCCGCTGTCGTACGGGCATTTCCAGTACAACACCGGACGCGTGCCCCGGCTGCTCGCCAAGGCCGGACTGTTCCGGACGCCCTTCGTCGGAATGATCCTGCGCGGCACGGGTCAGATCCCCGTATACCGAGAGACGACCAACGCGCTCGACGCCTTCCGGGCCGCCGTCGACGCCATCGAGCGGGGCGAGTGCGTCGCCTTCTACCCGGAAGGCACGCTCACCCGCGACCCCGGAATGTGGCCGATGGCCGGCAAGACCGGTGCCGCCCGGGTCGCGTTGATGACCAAGGCGCCGGTCATCCCCGTCGCCCAGTGGGGCGCCAACCTCGCGATGCCGCCCTACGCCCGGGAGAACAAGCTCCGGCTGTTCCCCCGCAAGACGCTGCGGGTCCAGGCCGGACCGCCGGTCGACCTCTCCCGCTACTACGGCCTCGAACCGACGCCCGAGATCCTCCGCGAGGCGACCGAGACCATCATGGCCGCGATCACCGGCCAGCTCGAGGAGGTGCGCGGCGAGAAGGCCCCCGCCGAGCTCTACGATCACCGTAAGGCCCGCGCTGAACAGCGGCGCAAGGCAGAGGGAAAGGGATCGACGTGACGCACCCCGCAAAGGCGGCCGTCTTCGGAACCGGCTCATGGGGTACGGCCTTCGCCATGGTCCTCGCCGACGCCGGCTGCGAGGTCACCCTCTGGGGCCGCCGTGCCGAGGTCGCCGAGGCCGTCAACACGACCCGTACCAACCCGGACTACCTGCCGGGAATTGAGCTCCCCGCCTCGGTCCGGGCCACCACCGACGCAGCCGAGGCGCTGCGCGGCGCCGACTTCGCGGTCCTGGCCGTGCCTTCGCAGACACTGCGCGCCAACCTCGCCGACTGGGCACCGCACCTGGAGTCCCGCACCGTCCTCGTCTCCCTGATGAAGGGCGTCGAACTCGGCACGGCCAAGCGGATGAGCGAGGTCATCGAGGACGTCACCGGGGTCACCGCGGACCGCATCGCCGTCGTCACCGGTCCCAACCTGGCCAAGGAGATCGCCGAGCGGCGCCCCGCCGCGGCCGTCGTGGCCTGCTCGGACGAGTCCGTGGCCCAGCGCCTCCAGGCCGCCTGCCACACCCCGTACTTCCGGCCCTACACCAACACCGACGTGGTCGGCTGCGAACTCGGCGGCGCCGTCAAGAACGTCATCGGCCTCGCCGTGGGCATCGCCGACGGCATGGGCCTCGGTGACAACACCAAGGGCTCGCTCATCACCCGCGGCCTCGCCGAGACCACCCGTCTGGGCGTCGCCATGGGCGCCGACCCGTTGACCTTCTCCGGACTCGCCGGTCTCGGCGACCTGGTGGCGACCTGCTCGTCCCCGCTGTCGCGCAACCACACCTTCGGTACCAACCTCGGGCGCGGGATGACGCTCCAGGAGACCGTCGCCGTCACGCGGCAGACCGCCGAGGGCGTCAAGTCCTGTGAATCCGTCCTCGATCTGGCGCGCAGGCACGGGGTCGACATGCCGATCACCGAAACCGTCGTCGGCATCGTCCACGAGGGCAAGCCGCCGGTGGTCGCGGTCAAGGAGCTGATGTCGCGCAGTGCCAAGCCCGAGCGACGCTGACTCGAGTCTTACCAGCAGGTACGCTCAACGCGATATGAGCAGCCAGAACCTCCCCCAGAGCACTGAGAGCCCCCTGAGCTCCGAGCAGGGCCGCAAGCCGCGCGTGGCCGTCGTGTTCGGCGGCCGGAGCTCCGAACACGGCATCTCGGTCGTCACGGCCGGTGCCATCATGAGCGCCATCGACCGGACGAAGTACGACGTCCTGCCGATCGGTATCACCAGGGACGGACGCTGGGCCCTCACGTCCGACGATCCGGCCCGGATGGCCATCGCGGACCGGCAGGTGCCCGACGTGGACCAGCTGGCCGAGTCCGGGCAGGGCACGGTCACTCTGTCCGTCGACCCCGGCAACCGCGACGTCGTCGTGGGTGAGCCCGGTTCGGTGCCCACGGTCCTGGGCGAGGTCGACGTCGTCTTCCCCGTGCTGCACGGCCCCTACGGCGAGGACGGCACGCTCCAGGGGCTTCTGGAACTCTCCGGCGTGCCCTATGTCGGCGCGGGTGTCCTGTCCTCGGCCGTCGGCCAGGACAAGGAGTACATGAAGCGGGTGTTCACCTCCTTCGGGCTGCCGGTCGGGCCGTACGAGGTCATCCGCCCCCGGGAGTGGGAGTCCGACCGCCCCGCCGCCCGCAAGCGCATCATGGAGTTCGCGGCCGAGAACGGCTGGCCGCTCTTCGTCAAGCCCGCCCGCGGCGGCTCCTCCATGGGCATCACCAAGGTCGACGACGCGGCCGGGCTCGACGAGGCGATCGACGAGGCCCGCCGGCACGACCCCAAGTTCCTCGTGGAATCCCTGCTGCGCGGCAGGGAGATCGAGTGCGGTGTGCTGGAGTTCGAGGACGGACCGCGTGCCAGCGTGCCCGCGGAGATCCCGCCCGTCACCGCGCACGACTTCTACGACTTCGAGGCCAAGTACATCGACTCGGCGGCGGGACTGGTTCCCGCACCGCTCACCGAGGAGCAGACCGCCGAGGTGCGGCGGCTCGCCGTGGAGGCCTTCGAGGCGGCCGCCTGCGAGGGACTGGTGCGCGCCGACTTCTTCCTCACCGAGGACGGCTCGTTCGTCATCAACGAGATCAACACCATGCCGGGCTTCACCCCGATCTCGATGTTCCCCCGCATGTGGCAGGCGAGCGGCGTGGAGTACCCGGAGCTGGTCGACCGGCTGATCGCGGCCGCTCTGAACCGCTCCACCGGTCTGCGCTGACCCTCCGAGGGCCGCCTCGTGCGAGAGGCACCCTCAGAGACTGTCGGGGACCGTCTTCCTCACGGGTACGGCGAACGCGGACAACGGGGTGATGTCATGGGCGTACTCGATCCCGAGCGTCACTTCGACGTACGCCTTGCGGTACGTGGTCGTGAAGCGCGGTCCGGCGTCATCGCGCTGCTCCAGCAGCCAGTTGACGCCGTCCGCGTCGACGGCCTTGGACTGGGAATCGTCCATCTTCGCGGGCCGGGGGACGCCGCAGCGCAGTACGATCGCCCCGTCCCCCCAACCGGCGGTCAGGTCCGAGTCCGGTGAGGGATCACTCCGTTCCAGCCCGGCGACGGTCTCCGGCAGCTCCTTGTGCAGTTCCCCGCAGTACCCGGCGGCCTCCGACGGCGGTGTGGGAACCGCCACCGAGGGCTGGGCACCGCCGGAGGAGCAGCCCGCCACGGCCAGGACGACCAGGGCGGCGGACGGGGCGAGAGCACGGGATCGGGGGGACCGGCGGCGGGTGTGAGTCACCGGACCAGCGTAGACAGGGGTCAGAGGTGGACGACCGGGCAGGTCAGCGTACGCGTGATGCCGTCCACCTGCTGGACCTTGGCGACCACCATGCGGCCGAGCGCGTCGACCGAGTCGGCCTGCGCGCGCACCACCACGTCGTAGGGGCCTGTGACGTCCTCTGCCTGGATCACTCCCGGAAGCTTGGCGATGGTCTCGGCGACGATCGACGCCTTGCCCACCTCGGTCTGGATAAGGATGTACGCCTGTACCACGGAACCTCCAGGGCGGCCACGAGGATCATGTGGGGGAAAGGGACGCCACGTTATCGCGTTGCCGCGGGCCGCGGGGAGACCTACGGGCCGGTTGACGCCCCCAGCGTGGCGTACGCACCACACAAGTTGACGTATCCCTCGACGGTACCGACAGCAGTTCGGGCTCGCGACCGCAAGCCCGCCGGTGCGGAAGGGGGACGGTGATGTCTGCACGTCCCAGGGCCACCGGCTCCCGTGGGCCGTGCGCCCACGGTCCGGACCTCCGGCCGCTGAAGCAGCCCGGACAGGTGTCCGGTGCGATAGATGAGAGGTGAGACTCGGTGAAGGGAACCGTGGGCGAGTTGGGGGAGTTCGGGCTCATCAGAGAGCTCACGTCCCGGCTCACCACCACTCCGGCGGTACGGCTGGGACCCGGCGACGACGCCGCGGTCGTCGCCGCTCCCGACCGCAGGGTCGTGGCCAGTACGGACATCCTGCTCGAAGGGCGGCACTTCCGCCGCGACTGGTCGACGGCGTACGACGTCGGCCGCAAGGCCGCCGCCCAGAACCTCGCCGACATCGCGGCCATGGGCGCCGTCCCCACCGCGCTGCTCCTCGGCCTCGTGGTCCCGGCCGACCTCCCGGTCACCTGGGCCGCCGAACTGATGGACGGGCTGCGCGACGAATGCCAGGTCGCCGGCGCGGCGGTGGTCGGCGGTGACGTCGTCGGCGGCGACACCATCACCGTCGCGATCACCGCACTCGGCGACCTGCGCAACCACGAACCCGTCACCCGCGGCGGCGCACGGCCCGGCGACATCGTGGCCGTCACCGGCTGGCTCGGCTGGTCCGCCGCCGGATTCGCCGTACTCTCCCGGGGGTTCCGCTCACCGCGTGCCTTCGTCGAGGCCCACCGGCGCCCCGAACCGCCGTACCACGCCGGCCCCGCGGCGGCCGGGCTCGGCGCCACGGCCATGACCGACGTCAGCGACGGGCTCGTGGCCGACCTCGGGCACATCGCCGAGGCCAGCAAGGTCCGCATCGACCTGCGGTCCGGGCTCATCGACATCCCCTCGCAGATGTCCGACATCGGGCAGGCCGTCGGGGTCGACCCGCTGCAGTGGGTGCTGACCGGGGGAGAGGACCACGCGATCGTGGCGACGTTCCCGTCCGACGCCAAGCTCCCCGCCCGCTGGAAGGTCATCGGAGAGGTCCTCAACCCGTCGGCGCTGCCCCAGGTCACCGTCGACGGGGCGCCCTGGACGAGCAAGGGCGGCTGGGACCATTTCGGATCCATCGAGGACGCCCAGTAGATTCCGGGGCATGACCGCACCTGCCCCGATACCGCCCCGTGTCCTCACCGTCGCCGGCTCCGACTCCGGCGGCGGTGCGGGCATCCAGGCCGACCTGAAGACGATGCTGGCCCTCGGCGTCCACGGGATGAGCGTGCTCACCGCGGTGACGGCCCAGAACTCGCTGGGCGTGCAGGGCGCCTGGGAGCTTCCGGTGGACGCCGTACGCGCCCAGTACCGCAGCGTCGTGGACGACATCGGCGTCCAGGCGGTGAAGACCGGCATGCTGTCATCGGCCGCGCTCGTCGACGCCGTCGCGGAACTCCTCGCGGGGACCGGCGTACCCGTCGTCGTCGACCCCGTCGGGGTCTCCAAGCACGGGGACGCGCTGCTGGCCACCGAGGCCCTCGACTCCGTACGCACGAAGCTGCTGCCCGTCGCCACGGTCGCCACCCCGAACCTCGACGAAGTGACCCAGCTCACGGGGGTCACCGTCACCGACGAGGAGGGGATGCGCCGGGCCGCCGCCGAGATCCTCGGCCACGGACCGCGCTGGGTGGTGATCAAGGGCGGGCATCTCCCCGGCGATGCCGTGGACCTCGTGACCGACGGCCGCGAGGAGCACTGGCTGCGCGCACCGCGGCACGACAACCGGCACACCCACGGCACCGGCTGCACCCTGGCCTCCGCCATAGCGTGCGGACTCGCCCGCGGCCAGGACGTCCCCACCGCGGTGCGGGGCGCGAAGGAGTACGTCACCGGCGCGATCCGCGCCGGCTTCGCGCTGGGAGGCGGCATCGGCCCCGTCGACCACGGCTGGCTCTTCCGCGCTGCCCGGTGAAGCACAGCAAAAAGCCGGTCCACCGAGGTGGACCGGCTTTTTGGGCAACCGGAAGGCTGCGCTACGACGGGGACGTCAGCGCGCGACCTTGCCGGCCTTGATGCACGAGGTGCAGACGTTGAGCCGCTTCGGCGTCCGCCCGACCACGGCACGCACGCGCTGGATGTTGGGATTCCAGCGACGGGACGTACGGCGGTGCGAGTGCGAAATGCTGTTGCCGAAGCTCGGCCCCTTGCCGCAAACGTCGCAGTTGGCAGCCACGGGTCACTCCAAAACTTCAGATGCACTTACAGTGAATTCCGGCGCGCCGGAATCATTTTACTGAAGTGGCGGTACCGGAGGAATGTCCCGACTCTCGTCGGGCAACCGAAGCAGCATACAACGGCTGCGTCGGAGATACGAAACTACCACGGCACCCCGGGCACTCCGCCCCGCACCTCCGCCCACCGGGTCCGCGCACGAGGGCTACCCTGCGGTGCAGCCAGCCCCCCACGGCCGTCCCCAAGGAGGACCACCGGTGCCGCAGTCCCCCGACGATCTCGACGCCGTCGCGGTGCGCACCTGGTGCTCACTGGCCCTGGAGGCCCTCGGCAGGGAGCGAGAGGCCATCGACGCCATCAACGTCTACCCGGTCGCGGACGGGGACACCGGAACCAACCTGTACCTCACCGTCGAGTCGGCGGCCGCAGCCGTCGAAGCGGTCTTCGCCGCCCATGAGACCGGCTCCACCACGCCCGATCCCGCCGACGCCGTACGGGCCATGGCGCACGGCGCGCTGATCGGCGCGCGAGGCAACTCCGGCACCATCCTGGCCCAGTTGCTGCGCGGCATGGCCTCGGTGCTGTCCGAGTCGGGTGACGCGCATCACCTGCGGGCCGCGCTGGCGGAGGCGGCCGCCGCGGCTCGGCTGGCCGTCGCCCACCCCGTCGAGGGCACGGTGCTCACAGTCGCCACCGCCGCCGCCGAGGCGGCCGGGGCCACGGACGGCGGCGCCCGCCTCAAGGACGTGGTCGAGGTGGCGTACGAGGGGGCGCGGGCAGCCCTGGCCGCCACCCCCGGCCAGCTCGCCGTCCTCGGGCGGGCGGGCGTCGTGGACGCCGGCGGGCAGGGCCTGGTGACCGTGCTCGGGGCGCTGCTGGAAGCGGTCGGCGGACAGGCGCGGGAGCGTGCCGTCCTGCCCGCCCCCGACCTCCTGCCCCTGACCGGCGACTGCGCGGACGCGGATCCGGACGGCGGCCCGGCCTTCGAGGTCATCTATCTGCTGGAAGCCTCCGACGAGGCGGTCGCCCGGCTGCGCAGCCGCCTGGACGCCCTGGGGGAGTCCCTCGTCGTGGTCGGCGGCGACGGCCTGTGGAACGTCCACGTCCACGTCGACGACGCGGGTGCGGCCGTCGAGGCCGGGGTCGAGGCCGGCCGGCCCTACCGGATCCGGATCACCCACTTCGCCGCCGACCGGGGCTCGGCCCACCGGGAACCCGTCCAGCGCGCGGTCGTCGTGGTGGTTCCCGGCGACGGACTCTCGGGACTGTGCGCCGAGGCCGGGGCGACCACCGTGCTGGCCCGCCCCGGGGAGCCGCCCGCCAGCGGCGAACTCGTCGACGCCATCCGCCGGGCCCACGCCCGCGAAGTGGTCCTGCTGCCCAACGACGCCCAGTTGCGCCACACCGCCGCCGCGGCAGCCGAGCAGGCCAGGACCGAAGGCATCCGCGTCGCCCTGGTCCCCACCCGTGCCGCGGTCCAGGGCATCGCCGCGCTCGCGGTCCACGAACCCGGCCGCACCTTCGACGAGGACGTCGTCGCGATGACATCGGCGGCCGGCGCCACCCGGTACGCCGAACTGGCGGTCGCCGAGAGGCAGTCGTGGACCATGGCGGGCATCTGCCAGGCCGGCGACATCCTCGGCCTGATCGACGGGGACGTCGCCGTCATCGGTGAGGACGTCCCCGGCACGGCCCGCACGGTCCTGGACCGCATGCTGTCGGCGGGCGGCGAACTCGTCACCCTGATCCTCGGGGAGGACGTACCCGACGCCCTGGCCGACGAGCTGGGCGCGCACGTCCGCGAGGGTTACCTCGCCGTCGACACGGTCGTCTACCGGGGTGGTCACCAGGCGGCCCCCCTGCTGATCGGCGTCGAGTGACACGTCGCCGCGCTGCGTCCTGCGACGTCTGTCAGTGGCGTGGTGTGCAATGGACCACGTGTCCGCTTTCGATGAACCCCTGAAGAAGCTGCTCGGCGGAGCCACCGCGAAGGTGATGGCCGAACACCTCGACCTGCACACGGTCGGTGATCTGCTGCACCACTACCCGCGGCGCTACGAGGAGCGGGGCCGTCTCACGGCGCTCACCGAGCTCCCGCTGGACGAGCACGTGACGGTCGTGGCACAGGTCGCCGACGCGCGGATCATCATGTTCAACAACGGCCGGGGCAAACGGCTGGAGGTCACCCTCACCGACGGGAGCGGCAGGCTCCAGCTGGTCTTCTTCGGCCACGGCGTCCACAAGCCGCACAAGGAACTGCTTCCGGGGCGGCGGGCGATGTTCGCGGGCAAGGCCTCCGTGTTCAACCGGAAGATGCAGCTCGCCCATCCCACGTACCAACTCCTCGACGCGCAGGACGAGAGCGAGGCGACCGACGCCGTCGACGCCTTCGCGGGGCAGCTGCTGCCGATCTACCCGGCCTGCAAGCAGCTCGACTCCTGGCGGATCGCCAAGGCCGTCGACACGGTCCTGCCCAGCGCGCAGGAGGCGGTGGACCCGCTGCCTCCCGCGCTGCGCGAAGGGCGTGGCTTCGTCCCCCTGCCCGAGGCGCTGCTCCGGATCCACCGTCCGCAGACCAAGGCGGACATCGCCTCCGCCCGGGACAGACTGCGCTGGGACGAGGCCTTCGTCCTCCAGGTCGCGCTCGCCCGCCGCCGGTACGCCGACACCCAACTCCCCGCAGCCGCACGAGGGCCCGTCCCCGAGGGGCTGCTCGACGCCTTCGACGCCACACTTCCCTTCACCCTCACCGAGGGCCAGCAGAAGGTCACCGAGGAGATCTTCGGCGCCCTCGCGACGGAACACCCCATGCACCGGCTGCTCCAGGGCGAGGTCGGGTCCGGCAAGACGCTCGTCGCGCTGCGGGCCATGCTCAGGGTCGTCGACGCGGGTGGCCAGGCGGCGATGCTCGCGCCCACCGAGGTGCTGGCCCAGCAGCACCACCGGTCGATCACCGAGATGATGGGCGAGCTCGCCGAGGGAGGAATGCTCGGAGGCTCCGACCTGGGCACGAAGGTCGTCCTGCTCACCGGCTCCATGGGCGTCGCGGCCCGCCGGAAGGCGCTGCTCGACCTCGTCACGGGGGAGGCCGGGATCGTCATCGGCACCCACGCGCTGATCGAGGACAAGGTGCAGTTCCACGATCTCGGCCTGGTCGTCGTCGACGAACAGCACCGCTTCGGCGTGGAACAGCGCGACGCCCTGCGTTCCAAGGGGAAGCAGCCGCCGCACCTGCTGGTCATGACGGCCACACCCATTCCCCGTACGGTCGCGATGACCGTCTTCGGGGACCTGGAGACCTCCGTCCTGGACCAGCTCCCGGCCGGCCGGTCGCCCATCGCCAGCCATGTCGTACCCGCCAAGGACAAGCCCCACTTCCTCAGCCGTGCCTGGGAACGCGTACGCGAGGAGGTGGAGAACGGCCACCAGGCCTACGTGGTCTGCCCCCGCATCGGGGACGACGCCGACGAGGAGGGCGAGAAGAAGGGGAAGGCGGCGAAGAAGCAGGCCGCCCCCGAGGACGACGCGGAGAAGCGCCCGCCGCTCGCCGTGCTGGAGATCGCCGATCAGCTCCGCAAGGGCGCGCTCACCGGCCTCCGCATCGAGGTGCTGCACGGGCGGATGCACCCCGACGACAAGGACGACGTCATGCGCCGGTTCGCCGCCGGTCAGGCCGACGTCCTGGTCGCCACCACCGTCATCGAGGTCGGGGTGAACGTCCCCAACGCCACCGCGATGGTGATCATGGACGCCGACCGCTTCGGGGTGTCTCAGCTGCACCAGCTCCGCGGCAGGGTCGGCCGCGGCAGCGCCCCCGGCCTCTGCCTGCTCGTCAGCGAGGCCCACGAGGCGAGCCCCGCCCGGGCCAGACTCTCCGCCGTCGCGGCCACCCTCGACGGCTTCGAGCTGTCCCGCATCGACCTCGAACAGCGTCGGGAGGGCGATGTCCTCGGCCAGGCCCAGTCCGGTGTCCGCTCCTCCCTGCGCGTGCTCAGCGTCATCGACGACGAGGAGGTCATCGCGGCGGCCCGCGAGGAGGCCGTGCGCGTCGTCGCCGACGACCCCGGGCTCGAGCGGCTGCCGGAGCTGCGCACCGCGCTGGACGCCCTGCTCGACAAGGACCGGGAGGAGTACCTCGACAAGGGGTGACCGGGCGGATCACCGGTGACGCCATATCGTGGGGAGCACGGCACACGTTCCGCCCGGTGTGCCGCCCGCGACCCGAGGAACGAAAAGCCCATGACCCGCGTGATCGCCGGCTCGGCCGGCGGACGCCGCCTGGCCGTCCCGCCCGGCACCGGCACCCGCCCCACCTCCGACCGTGCGCGCGAGGCCCTGTTCTCCACCTGGGAAGCGCTCCTGGGCACGCTCGACGGCATCCGTGTCGCCGACCTGTACGCGGGCTCCGGCGCGGTGGGTCTGGAGGCACTCTCCCGCGGAGCGGCCCACGCCCTGCTCGTGGAGGCCGACGCCAAGGCCGCCCGTACCGTCCGCGACAACATCCGGACCCTCGGTCTGCCCGGCGCCGAATTCCGCGTGGGCAAAGCCGAACAGATCGTGACGGGACCGGCACCCTCCGACCCGTACGACGTGGTTTTCCTCGACCCGCCGTACGCCGTGACCGACGGCGATCTTGGGGAGATACTCCTCACACTCCGTGCTCAGGGGTGGCTCACGGGCGATGCTCTCGTCACGGTGGAGCGGAGCACCAGGGGCGGCGAATTCAGCTGGCCGGACGGATTCGAACCACAGCGGGCGCGCCGCTACGGCGAGGCCACGTTCTGGTACGGTCGCGCCGCCTCTACGTGCCAAGACGCACGATGACCGCACCGGAGAGCGAGGGAATCACGTTGCGCCGCGCCGTCTGTCCGGGGTCGTTCGACCCCATCACCAACGGACATCTCGACATCATCGGACGAGCTTCGAAGCTGTACGACGTCGTGCACGTCGCCGTGATGATCAACCAGTCCAAGAAGGGTCTTTTCACGGTCGACGAGCGGATCGGGATGATCCGTGAGGTCACCGCCGACTTCGGCAACGTCGAGGTCGAGTCCTTCCACGGCCTGCTCGTCGACTTCTGCAAGCAGCGCGACATCCCGGCGATCGTGAAGGGCCTGCGAGCCGTCAGCGACTTCGACTACGAGCTGCAGATGGCCCAGATGAACAACGGCCTCTCCGGGGTCGAGACGCTCTTCGTGCCGACGAACCCGACCTACAGCTTCCTGTCGTCCTCCCTGGTCAAGGAGGTCGCGACCTGGGGCGGTGACGTGGCGCACCTGCTGCCGCCGACGGTCCACGACGCCCTCGTGGAGCGTCTCGGCCAGAAGTGAGGCGCTGACCGTCCGTCACCAGGTGTCGGACGGGAGCCGACTGGCCTTACAGTCGTCCCGTCCGTCTCCAACAGCAGCAGAGAGTGGCGAGCACACGGTGGACGTGCAGAAGAAGCTCGACGAGATCGTCGAAACGGTCGGGAACGCCCGGTCCATGCCCATGTCGGCGTCCTGTGTGGTCAACCGGGCCGAACTGCTCGCGATGCTCGAAGAGGTGCGCGAGGCCCTGCCCGGCTCGCTCGCCCACGCCGAGGAGCTGATCGGCGGCCGTGAGCAGCTCGTCGAGCAGGCCCGGCAGGAGGCGGAGCGGATCGTCGAGTCGGCACGCGCGGAGCGCGGCTCCCTCATCTCCGGCACCGAGGTCGCCCAGCGCTCCCAGGCCGAGGCGGACCGGATCCTGTCCGACGCCCGCAGGGAGGCCGACGAGGTCCGCGGCGAGGCGGACGAGTACGTCGACAGCAAGCTCGCCAACTTCGAGGTCGTCCTCACCAAGACCATCGGCTCCGTGGACCGGGGCCGCGAGAAGCTCCTGGGCCGCGGCGAGGGCATCGACGAGCAGGGCTACCAGGACCCCGACTTCGCCGAGGCACCCGAGCGCAGCGCCGACCCGGAGACGCTCCGCAGGCGCGCCGACGACTACGTGGACACCAAGCTCGGCGCCTTCGAGGCCGTGCTGGCCAAGACCCTGGAGGCCGTCGGCCGGGGCCGCCAGAAGCTGCACGGCCGGGTCGCCACCGACGACCTCGGCGCGCACATGGCGGCCCAGGACGCCGCGGGCGGCGGTCAGCACACCAGCGACGAGGACCACTGGGCCGGTCTGGCCGAGCTCGCCACCCCCGAGCCTCGGCAGGCTGCCCAGCAGCACGCGTACACCGAGCCCGCACAGCCGGACTACGCACCGGCGGCCGGCTACCCGGACCCCGCGCAGCCCGGCTTCCCGGCCCAGGCCGAGCCGCAGTACGCGCAGACGTACGGCTACCAGGACCAGCAGCTCCAGGACGGTTCCTACGCCGCCTACCAGCAGCAGCCCGATCCGTATGCCTACCAGCAGCAGGCGTACGACCCGAACCAGCAGCAGAACCAGCAGCAGAACCAGCAGGAGTACGGCTGGCCGCAGCCGGGCCAGGTCCCGGCACAGCAGGGTGAGAGCGCGCTCGACGAGACCAGCCTCTTCGACACCAGCATGATCGACCTGGAACAGCTGCGCCGCTACGAACAGGGCCGCTGACCGGAGCGGTCCGTACCGGATTGGGAGCTGGGCGGTACGTCCAGTATCCTTACTCTTCGGTCGCGTGTATGTCCGCGATCCCGGCTGCCCTCTCTCCACCAGGACCGGGGACGGCCCACCCGAAGCCGCACCACGCACATGATTTCGAAAGCAGGAAAAGCCCTGAACGGCCACCTCGACCACCGCAGCCCTCTCGTGTTCGATACGCGCGAGCTGGGTCGGCGTCCTGGTGCCATGAAGCGGCTGACCCGCACGGCGGAAGCACCGAAGGACCTCGGCATCGACGGTGTCGTCGGTGTGCCGGAGAACGCGCCCCTGGCGCTGGACGTCCGCCTCGAATCGGTCATGGAAGGGGTGCTCGTCACAGGCACCGCCCGTGCGACGGCCGAGGGGGAGTGCGTAAGGTGTCTGGAGCCGCTGGCCATCGAGGTCGAAGCGGACTTCCAGGAGATGTTCTCGTACCCTGACGCCGACGACCGGAACCGCAGCAGGACCGCGGACCCGGTCGACGACGCCGAGGACGACGAGGACAGGTTCTTTCTCGAGGACGACTCGTTCGACCTCGAGCCTGTGCTGCGTGACGCGGTGGTGCTCGCACTGCCGCTGCAGCCGGTGTGCAAGGAGACCTGTGCCGGTCTGTGTTCCGAGTGCGGAATCAGGCTGGACGAGAATCCGGACCACCACCACGACGTCGCCGACATACGTTGGGCGGCACTGCAAGGACTCGCCGAGACCGTTCAGGACGGCGAGAAGGACAACATGGGCGGCGCCGAACCTGGCGTCGACGAGAAGCAGGAGAAGTAGCCGTGGCTGTTCCGAAGCGGAAGATGTCGCGCAGCAACACGCGCCACCGCCGGTCGCAGTGGAAGGCTGCGGTCCCCACCCTGGTTTCGTGCGAGCGTTGCCAGGAGCCGAAGCTCCAGCACATTGCGTGCCCGAGCTGCGGCACCTACAACAAGCGCCAGGTCCTCGAGGTCTGAGCGGCTGGTGAGAGGCCCGATGTCTGAGTTGTCCAGCGCCAAGAAGCAGGCAGACAACATCAACACAGCCTCGTCCCACACGCTTCTGGAAGGGCGGCTCGGGTATCACCTCGAGTCCGCCCTTCTGGTGCGTGCGCTGACCCACCGTTCGTACGCGTACGAGAACGGCGGTCTGCCCACCAACGAGCGGCTGGAATTCCTCGGGGATTCCGTGCTCGGACTGGTGGTCACGGACACGCTGTACCGCACCCACCCCGACCTGCCCGAAGGCCAGCTGGCCAAGTTGCGGGCCGCGGTGGTCAACTCGCGTGCACTTGCGGAAGTGGGCCGCGGCCTCGAACTCGGCTCCTTCATCCGGCTCGGCCGCGGTGAAGAGGGCACGGGTGGCCGGGACAAGGCTTCCATCCTCGCCGACACCCTTGAAGCGGTGCTCGGCGCCGTCTATCTCGACCAGGGCCTCAGCGCGGCCTCGGAGCTGGTTCACCGGCTCTTCGACCCGCTGATCGACAGGTCCTCCAACCTCGGAGCCGGCCTGGACTGGAAGACCAGTCTCCAGGAGCTCACCGCGAGCGAGAGCCTCGGAGTTCCCGAGTACCTCGTCACGGAGACCGGCCCCGATCACGAGAAGACCTTTACTGCTGCTGCTCGCGTCGGTGGTGTCTCGTACGGCACCGGCACCGGCCGTAGCAAGAAGGAAGCGGAGCAGCAGGCGGCGGAGTCCGCCTGGCGCGAGATCAGCGCCGCCGCGGAAGCACGGGAGGCGGTGGCCGAGGCCGCCGCCGACGGAGGGGCCGCCGACACCCCTGCCGAACCGTCGCCGCACTCGGACGCCGCTCCGGCCTGAGTGATCCGGAAACCCCTCGGTGCCTCCGCGCACCGGGGGGTTTCCGCTGTCCCGTTCCCCTCGAAGGAGTGCCCGCCGTGCCCGAACTGCCCGAGGTCGAAGTCGTGCGGCGCGGTCTGGAGCGCTGGACCGCCGGGCGCACCGTGGAGGCCGTCGAGGTCCTGCATCCGCGAGCGGTGCGCCGGCACCTCGCGGGTGGCGCGGATTTCGCGGCCCGGCTCCGCGGCGTGCGTTTCGGCACGGCGATGCGCCGTGGCAAGTACCTCTGGGTGCCGCTCGACGATGCGGAGTCCTCGCTCCTCGGGCACCTCGGCATGAGCGGGCAGCTGCTCGTCCAGCCCGAGGAGGCGGCCGACGAGAAGCATCTGCGGATCAGGATCCGCTTCGGCGACGCCCTCCGCACCGAGCTGCGCTTCGTCGACCAGCGCACCTTCGGCGGGCTCTCGCTGCACGACAACACCCCCGAGGGGCTGCCCGACGTCATCGCGCACATCGCGCGTGACCCTCTGGACCCGGCCTTCGACGACAGCGCCTTCCACCTGGCGCTGCGCCTGCGCCGTACGACGGTCAAACGTGCCCTGCTCGACCAGTCCCTGATCAGCGGCGTCGGCAACATCTACGCGGACGAGGCGCTGTGGCGCAGCAGACTGCACTTCGAGCGGCCGACCGCCACGCTGACCCGCCCGAGGACGGCGGAGCTGCTCGGCCACATCCGGGACGTGATGCGGGAGGCCCTCGACCAGGGCGGAACCAGCTTCGACAGCCTGTACGTCAACGTGAACGGGGAGTCCGGCTACTTCGACCGGTCGCTGGACGCGTACGGACGCGAGGACGAGCCCTGCCGCCGCTGCGGTACGCCCATGCGCCGGCGCCCGTGGATGAACCGCTCCAGCTACTTCTGCCCGCGGTGCCAGCGCCCGCCGCGGATCTCCTGACGCTTCCCGCTCAGGGCCGGTGTGCCGCGTCGTACCGGCTCCGGGCCTCGACGACCTCGGGCATCCGGCCTTCGACGAGCTGGATGAGGTCCACCAGCCGTCCTGCGACCTCGCGGCCGAGGGGCGTCAGGTCGTAGTCGACGCGCGGCGGATTGGTCAGGCGGGCCTCGCGGTGGACGAGCCCGTCCCGCTCCAGCGCGTGCAGTGTCCGGGAGAGCATCTTCTCGCTGACGCCGTCGACCCGGCGGCGCAGCTCGTTGAAGCGCGCGCCGCTCTCGTGCAGCGCGCCCAGGGTCAGGCCGCCCCAGCGGCCCGTGACGTGCTCCAGCGTCCCGCGCGACAAGCACTGCCGTGAGAAGACGTCGAACGGCGGATCGCCGCCGTCGGGTACGGATTCCGCCGCTGCCTCAGCCATGACCGCCAGCTTACGCCTGTGCAGCGCTCACTCCTGGTGAGCGCTGCACAGGCGGAGATGCGGTGGTGGACCGTGCTCGGTTGGCTCGGCCTAGCCCTCGGTACGTCCGGCGGCCGGCCGCCGGATGCGTCAGAAGCCGAAGTCCTGGGTCCACCAGGGGCCGCCGGAACCGAGGTGAACTCCGACACCGAGCGTCTTGTAGTCGCAGTTGAGGATGTTCGCGCGGTGCCCGTCGCTGTTCATCCAGGCGTCCATCACGGCCTGGGCATCGGCCTGGCCGCGGGCGATGTTCTCGCCGCCCAGACCCTGCACGCCGGCCTCGGCGGCACGGTCCCAGGGGGTCGCCCCGTCCGGGTCGGTGTGGCCGAAGAAGTCCCGGGCGGCCATGTCCTCACTGAAGTCCTGGGCGAGAGCGGTCAGCGAGGCGCTAGTGGTGACCGGGCTGCAGCCGACCTTCGCACGCTCCTGGTTGACCAGGCTGAGCACGGCGGTCTGCGTGGAGGGGCTCGCCGGGGCGGGGGCCTTGCTGCTCGGCGAAGCCGACGACGGCTTCGGCGCGGCAGGGGTCTTCGACGCGGGCCCGGCCGACTTGGTCCTCCTCGGCTCCGCGCCCGGTGCCTTCGTCCGCTCCGGCGTCTTCGTCGCCTTCTTCGAGGCCGTGGCCGACGGCTCGGCGCTCGGCTTCTCGGTCGGGGAGGCCGAGGGGGACTTCGACGGTGCGGCGGAACGGCCGGCGCCCCGGTCGGCCTCGGCCGACGCGGAGGCCGAGGTGCGTCCGGTGGGCTTTGCGGACGACTCGCCCTGGGTCAGCAGGTCGGGAGCACCACCGGCGTGGACCTGGCCCGTGGCCCCGCCGCCGCTCACGTCGTAGCCACCACCGCCCGGAAGAAGACCGGAGGCGACGGCGACGGCTCCGACGGCCACGGCCGCGGACACTCCGAGGAGCCCGGCGCGCACGGGCATGCCGGCCCGCTTCTTCCGGCGTGCACCGTGGTGCACGCCCTCCGGGTCCGCCGCGTGCTGCTCAGCGGCGGGGGCCGCGCCTGCGCGTCGATGCCGTCCCATGCGCTGTGCCTTCCTCGTGCTCCGGGCGTCGTTGCGACGTCACCGTATTCAAGATCAAACTCACCCGTACGAGTGAAGCTATTGCGAGGGGACCATACGCCATGGCTGATTGGGGCGGCGTGCTGCTTGAGTAATTGGCCGGTTAGCGTTCGGGCATGAACGAAGATGCACGACTTGTCGTATGGGTACGCGGCCGAGTACAGCAAGTAGGGTTCCGCTGGTTCACCAGGGAAAACGCTTTGGAGATCGGAAAACTCACCGGCTTCGCACTCAATCTCGACGACGGCCGGGTGCAGGTGGTGGCCGAGGGGCCGCGTGACAATTGCCACCGCCTGCTCGACTGGCTCGGCTCCGACGACACACCCGGACGCGTGGAAGGCGTCACTGAGATCTGGGACACGCCCCGCGGGGGATATGAAGGATTCGCGATCCGCTGACCGCGGCCGGGAAACACGGTCCGAAACCGCTGTGTGCGCGAGGACGGCGAGCGGTGACCCACCGGGTGGCCGAGGGCCGCGCACCCGAAATGACCTGCGAAACAGGCAGGCCGAGTACGTGGTTGCCAAGAGACGCGCACCGTGCCAGGCTGCGGGATTGACGAAGATCTCCACGTCCTTCGGGAACCCGCAGGAGAGTCGCGCCGCATGATCGTCGGGCCGCGCACCCCCGGGTCACCCGGCCCGTAGGCGTGTGATCGTGTTGACCGTCAAACTTTTTGGTGAGACGCTGAAAACCCCGCGCACCGTAGCTGTTCGGCAGGGCTGGAAACAGCAGAACAGCAGTGGAAAGAGAGCACTGCCGAGCACCGCGGGTGCGATTCCCTCACGACCACGACCCACACCGCATCGGTCGGTCACTCAGTGTGGAGGACCATTCATCATGGCAAAGGCGCTTCTCGGTTACGTCGGCGGTTCCGACCCGCGACTCCTCGCCGAGATGCGACGGCTTCAGAAGCGTGTCCAGGACCTGGAATCCGAGCTCACACGGATCCAGGACGAGAACGACGCGCTCAACGCCGCCGCCCAGCACCAGGAGTCGCTGCTCGACAGCATCGACATCGACGTACCCCAGGCGGAGCCCGCGCTGACCTGACCCCAAGGCCCTGCCGGGGCCGGTCGGGCCACACGCCAGCCGCTCGGGATCAACCATCGAAGTCTTCGTCACGGATCGTCGTCCTGGACACCTGGAATTGCACGTGATCCGGTCCGCTCGCGATCCGTCACGCAAGGCTGTGCTCGTGGGACTGCACAGCAGCACCGTGCAGGAATGACAAGGGACGCTCCGGCGTCCCTTTTTTCTTTCCCCCCTGGGGCCGTCGCCGGCCTTTCGCTCTTGGCTTACCGTCTGATGTGCCCTGCACCTTCAGCGGTGAAACCGAGAGTGAAAGGTAGAGTCCGGCGGCGTGCACCTCAAGGCCCTGACCCTCCGTGGTTTCAAATCGTTCGCCTCCGCCACCACCCTGCGGTTCGAACCGGGGATCACCTGTGTCGTCGGTCCCAACGGTTCGGGCAAATCCAATGTGGTGGACGCGCTCTCCTGGGTCATGGGCGAGCAGGGGGCCAAATCCCTGCGCGGCGGCAAGATGGAAGACGTGATCTTCGCCGGCACCACGGGAAGGCCGCCGCTGGGCCGCGCGGAGGTGTCGCTGACCATCGACAATTCCGATGGCGCGCTGCCCATCGAGTACGCCGAAGTGACCATTACCCGGATCATGTTCCGCAATGGCGGCAGCGAATACCAGATCAACGGGGACACCTGCCGTCTGCTCGATATCCAGGAACTCCTCTCGGACTCCGGTATCGGACGGGAGATGCACGTCATCGTGGGCCAGGGCCGGCTCGACTCGGTCCTGCACGCCGATCCGACGGGGCGCCGCGCCTTCATCGAAGAGGCCGCGGGTGTCCTCAAGCACCGCAAGCGCAAGGAGAAGGCGCTCAGGAAGCTGGAGGCGATGGGTGCCAACCTCGCCCGCGTCCAGGACCTCACCGACGAACTCCGGCGCCAGCTCAAACCGCTGGGCCGGCAGGCCGCGGTGGCCCGCCGCGCCGCCGTCATCCAGGCCGACCTGCGGGACGCCCGGCTGCGGCTCCTGGCCGACGACCTCGTGCGGCTCCGGGAGGCGCTGCGCGGCGAGATCGCCGACGAGGCCGCCCTCAAGCAGCGCAGGGAAGCCGCGGAGGCCGAGCTCAGGGCGGCGCTTGCCCGCGAGGCGGACCTGGAGGACGAGGTGCGCCGGCTGGCCCCGCGGCTGCAGCGGGCCCAGCAGACCTGGTACGAACTCTCCCAGCTGGCCGAACGGGTGCGGGGCTCGATCTCACTGGCCGAGGCCCGGGTGAAGAGCGCCACGGCCGCGCCGGAGGAGGAGCGGCGCGGGCGGGACCCGGAGGACATGGAGCGTGAGGCCGCCCGGATCCGCGAGCAGGAGGCGGAGCTGGAGGCGGCACTCGAGGCGGCGGAGCACGCCCTGGAGGACACCACCGCGCACCGGGCCGAACTGGAGCGGGAGTTGGCCGCCGAGGAGCGCAGGCTCAGGGACGCGGCCCGCGCCATCGCCGACCGGCGCGAAGGGCTCGCCCGGCTCAGGGGGCAGGTCAACGCGGCTCGCGGCCGTGCCGCTTCGGCGCAGGCCGAGATCGACCGACTGGCCGCTTCGCGGGACGAGGCGCAGGAGCGGGCGGTCGCGGCGCACGAGGAGTACGAGCAGCTCAAGGCGGAGGTCGAAGGTCTGGACGCGGGCGACGCCGAGCTGGCCGAGCAGCACGAGGCCGCCAAGCTGGAGCTCGTCGCGGCGGAGACCGCCCTGACCGCGGCCCGCGATGCGGTCACCGCGGCAGAACGCAGCCGAGCCGCGGTCTCCGCCCGGCACGAGGCGCTGTCGCTGGGGCTGCGGCGCAAGGACGGCACCGGCGTCCTGCTCGGCGCGGGCGACCGGCTCTCCGGGTTGCTCGGGCCGGTCGCGGAGCTGGTCACGGTGGCTCCGGGGTACGAGGTCGCGGTGGCCGCGGCGCTCGGAGCGGCAGCAGACGCCGTCGCGGTGAGGGATCCGGCCACGGCGGCGGACGCGATCCGTCTGCTGCGCAAACAGGACGCGGGACGCGCGGCGCTGGTGCCGGGCGGCGCGGGGTCCGGTCAGGTACCCGCGCAGGGCACGGAACAACCGGCCGGGACCGTCGGTTCCCCTGCTGCCCAGGTACCCGGGCAGGCATCCGGGGCGGATCACGGCCCCACGGCCGTCAGCTCATCCGCCCCGGGCGCCCGCAGCGCGGAGCACGGAGCCGGGGCACCCGCCGCCGAGCACGGTGCCGGGGCCGCCGGCGCGGTCCACGGCACCTCCGCGGGCCGGTTCGTCGCCGACGCCGCCACCGCGGAGTGCGCCGCGCCCACCGTCGCCGGACTGCTCCAGGGCCCTGCCGAACTGACGGCCGCCGTGCGGAGACTGGTGCGGGACATGGTCGTCGTCGGCACCCTGGAGGACGCCGAGGAACTGGTCGCCGCCCATCCGGGGCTGACCGCCGTCACCACGGAGGGCGATGTGCTGGGCGCGCACTTCGCGCACGGCGGATCCGCCGGGGCACCCAGTCTGCTGGAGGTCCAGGCCTCCGTCGACGAGGCGGCCGGTGAGCTGGCCGAGCTCGCCGTGCGCTGTGAGCAACTCGCCTCGGCCCAGGGCGCGGCCGCCGGACGCCGCGGCGGGAGCGCGGCCATGGTGGAGGAACTGGGGGAGAGGCGCCGGGCCGCCGAGCGGGAGAAGTCCGGGGTGGCGCAGCAGCTCGGGCGGCTGGCCGGGCAGGCCCGTGGCGCGGCCGGAGAGGCCGAGCGGATGACGGCTTCCGCCTCCCGGGCGCAGGAGGCGCTGGAGCGGGCCACCGCGGAGGCCGAGGAGCTGGCGGAGCGCCTGCTGGTCGCGGAGGAGACCCCCGTGGAGGAGGAGCCCGACAGTTCCGTACGGGACAGGCTGGCCGCCGACGGCGCCAACGCGCGCCAGACCGAGATGGAGGCCCGTCTCCAGGCCCGTACCCACGAGGAAAGGGTCAAGGCGCTGGCCGGGCGGGCCGACGCCCTCGACCGCGGGGCCCGTGCCGAGCGGGAGGCACGCACCCGCGCCGAGCAGCGCCGCGCCCGGCTGCGCCACGAGGCCGCCGTGGCCACCGCCGTGGCCTCGGGAGCCCGGCAACTGCTCGCCCATGTCGAGGTCTCGGTCGTCCGGGCGGAGGAGGAGCGGACCCGGGCCGAGGCGGCGAAGGCCGAGCGCGAGCGGGACCTGGCGGCCGAACGCGGCCGGGGCCGTGACCTCAAGGGCGAACTCGACCGGCTCACCGACTCGGTGCACCGAGGCGAGGTGCTCGGGGCCGAGAAGCGGCTGCGCATGGAGCAGGTGGAGGCCAGGGCGCTGGAGGAGTTCGGCGTCGAGCCGGCCGGTCTGGCCGCCGAGTACGGGCCGGAACAGCTGGTGCAGCCGTCCCCCGCCGCGGAGGGCGAGGAACTCCCGGCGGACCCGGAGCATCCTCGCAACCAGCCGAAGCCGTTCGTCAGGGCCGAGCAGGAGAAGAGGCTGAAGGCGGCCGAACGGGCGTATCAGCAACTCGGGAAGGTGAATCCGCTCGCCCTCGAGGAGTTCTCGGCCCTGGAGGAACGGCACAAGTTCCTCTCCGAGCAGCTCGAGGACCTGAAGAAGACCCGGGCCGACCTGATGCAGGTGATCAAGGAGGTCGACGAACGGGTCGAGCAGGTCTTCACCGAGGCGTTCCGCGACACCGCCCGCGAGTTCGAGGGCGTGTTCTCCCGGCTGTTCCCGGGCGGTGAGGGCCGTCTCGTCCTCACCGACCCGGACAACATGCTGACGACCGGTCTCGACGTCGAGGCGAGGCCGCCGGGCAAGAAGGTCAAGCGGCTCTCGCTGCTGTCGGGCGGCGAGCGATCCCTTACGGCCGTTGCCCTGCTGGTCTCCATCTTCAAGGCCAGGCCGAGCCCGTTCTACGTGATGGACGAGGTCGAGGCGGCGCTCGACGACACCAATCTCCAGCGTCTGATCCGGATCATGGTGGAGCTCCAGGAAAGCTCCCAGCTCATCGTGATCACGCACCAGAAGCGGACGATGGAGGTCGCCGACGCACTGTACGGCGTCTCGATGCAGGGCGACGGTGTCTCCAAGGTGATCAGCCAGCGGCTCAGCCGAGGCCCCCGGACATCGGCTGACGGGTAGTCACACCGTCTTTACCGAATCTTCAACACTTCAACGCACCTTTTGGGTGTTCCTGGGTACTTGTGAGGAGCTGCTTCACCCTCGCCCAAGTCTTGACTTCGAAACTTGAACACATAACCTCGGCAATGTTGTTTTTACCTTCAAGTGGTGGTCGACTGGAAGTTGTGCGCCACTGGGAGGGCTCACCCCCCACACCTGACGTCGCGGCCAGGTACCAGGAGTTCATGTGACCAGCACAGCGCACGGACCCGAGTCCGGAGCCCGAGGGGCCCACCCGGACCATCTCGGCCATGTCATCTTCATCACGGCTGCCGCAGCGATGGGCGGCTTCCTCTTCGGCTACGACAGCTCCGTGATCAACGGTGCGGTCGAGGCCATCCGTGACCGCTATGACATCGGGTCAGGGACGCTGGCGCAGGTCATCGCCATCGCCCTGATCGGCTGTGCCATCGGCGCGGCTACGGCGGGACGTATCGCCGACCGGATCGGCCGCATCCGCTGTATGCAGATCGCCTCGGTGCTCTTCACCATCAGCGCCGTCGGATCCGCGCTGCCGTTCGCCCTCTGGGACCTCGCCATGTGGCGGATCATCGGCGGCTTCGCGATCGGTATGGCCTCGGTCATCGGCCCGGCGTACATCGCCGAGGTCTCGCCGCCCGCCTACCGAGGCCGCCTCGGGTCCTTCCAGCAGGCCGCCATCGTCGTCGGCATCGCCATCTCGCAGCTGGTCAACTACGGCATCCTGCAGATCGCCGACGGCGACCAGCGGGGCGAGATCGCCGGCTTCGAGGCCTGGCAGTGGATGCTCGGCGTGATGGTTCTGCCCGCCATCCTGTACGGGCTCCTGTCCTTCGTGATCCCCGAGTCCCCGCGCTTCCTGATCTCCGTCGGCAAGAGGGACCGCGCCCGGAAGATCCTCGAAGAGGTGGAGGGCAAGAGCGTCGACCTCGACGCCCGCGTCGACGAGATCGAGACGGCCATGCGCCGTGAGCACAAGTCCAAGTTCAGCGACCTGCTCGGCAGCCGCTTCGGCTTCCTGCCGATCGTCTGGGTCGGTATCGGCCTGTCGGTCTTCCAGCAGCTCGTCGGCATCAACGTCGCCTTCTACTACTCGGCGACGCTCTGGCAGTCCGTCGGCATCGACCCGACCGACTCGTTCTTCTACTCGTTCACCACGTCGATCATCAACATCATCGGCACCGTGATCGCCATGATCCTGGTGGACCGCGTGGGCCGCAGGCCGCTCGCGCTCGTCGGGTCCGTCGGTATGGCAGTCGCCCTGGCCTTCGAGGCATGGGCCTTCTCCGCGGATCTGGTCGACGGCAAGCTGCCGACCACCCAGGGCACCGTCGCCCTGATCGCCGCCCACGTCTTCGTGCTCTTCTTCGCACTCTCGTGGGGTGTGGTGGTCTGGGTCTTCCTCGGCGAGATGTTCCCGAACCGGATCCGTGCCGCCGCTCTCGGCGTCGCCGCCTCCGCGCAGTGGATCGCCAACTGGGCGATCACCGCGAGCTTCCCGAGCCTCGCCGACTGGAACCTCTCGGGCACCTACATCATCTACACCTGCTTCGCCGTGCTCTCGATCCCCTTCGTGCTCAAGTTCGTGAAGGAGACCAAGGGCAAGGCGCTGGAGGAGATGGGCTAATCCCCGCTGCCCCTCTCCTCGACCCGCTGCCCCGGGCCGGCCCATGCCGGCCCCGGGGCCCGGTATGGGACGGGCCGGAGCGGGCCGGTGCTGCGCCCGCCAGCGCCAGTGCGGCCCACCTGGAGTCACAAACCGACGCGGGCGCCGC
>NZ_JBEXYB010000053.1:0-40025 GCF_040630715.1 Streptomyces sp. NPDC005752
CGAAGAATTCGAGGCCCAGCACCATCGCTCCCAGGCGACCACGAACACCGCCTGAAACCAAAGACATCGGCCGCTACGAAACCCAGGGCAGCTCAATCACGGTCGGCTAGATGACCGAGCAACTGGCTTGCACGCCAGTCGTCGTGCTGGGACAGGTCCTCGGGGCGGAGGTGTCGCACAGCGTCGCGCCAAGCAGAGCGCCAGGTTTCCGGCAGTGAGGGTCCGTGGGGTTGGCCAATGGCAAAGGTGACCGCCGCGCTGCTGGCGATTGCGGGAATCGAATGGAGCAGTAGACGGTGCAGCACCTCGTTCGGCTCGTCCTGGATGAACAGAGAGTCGAGCAGCCAGGCGTCCTCCGTGCGCATTGCCTCGATCACGAACTCGGAAGCCTCGTCATCTTCACCTCGTCCGAGGACGGTCGAGATGACGCCTGTCCTGAAACGGGGATCATCCAGTGCAACGGTGAGGACATCTTCCGACAACGTGCCGGGCGAGGTGGTGAGCCATCGGGTCAGTGCGGCGCGAAGTATGAGTGGGCTACCAGCTGCGGTTGCGGCTGCGTGCCAAGAAGCGGGATCGGCGAGGTGAGGCACCATTCGGTCGGCTACCCAGACGCCGCCCCCGTGGTCGCCAGCAAGCTTGGATTGCTCAACCAGTGCGTCGAATCTCACGACTCCGTCGAGCGGTCCGAGCGCGGCGATCTTCTGTGCTAGGGCTTCCACTGCGTGGGCCCGGCCTTGCGCGGAGTCATCGCGGGTATCCATGTCGCCCCAACGACTCCAGCCGGTGAAAGACTCCAATTCAGGGTCGACGTTGAGCTCCGGGAGCCTACGGCCCCTGTCGCCACCGCGGGCGTCTGCAGCGTTGAGCATGCGTCGGGCACGGAGGGCCAGCCCAGGAAAGGCCTGGAGCAGGGGATGCAGTGCGGCCAGGATGCTAGCTCCGCCCTCCGCTCCCTGGCCCTTCTGGGCCTCGCTCGGTTCACCATTGTGCGGCACGAACCCTTCTCCGAGCCGCACCCATGAGCCCGCCAGGTCCAGCAGTGGAACCACCGCAGCCGGGGCGTTGCTCAGGTCATCCTGTCCTTCGGTATCTGCGAGAACGGGCACAACCTCGTCCCACAAGGAGATGAGTCGCGCCAGGTTTTCGGCACTTTCGACACCCTGGGCAAGGGTGACCGTGTTCAGATCACCCGGGTCAGTCCAGTTCCCCGATGTTTCAACGGCGAAGACACTCGCCAGCACTTCGGTGGCCACGGCCCAGTCCGACGGGGCGCGGTGAGTACGCAGCCACTCCAGCACTGGTCGCAGCAACAGCCCTCGAATTTCGAACGCCGTTCCGAAGTCCGGGTCTATGGCATTGGCCACATCGCTGAGCACGCGCAGCGGGTGCTGAGGGGTGGAATGACGTGGACGGTTGTCTTCCACTGCGAGGTCGAGCAGGCCCGTAACCGCCTCGGGCAGCAGATACTGAGCGGCCGACTGCGCAAGTTGACGGGCGGCGGCATCACCCTGCGGATCGACGGTGATCCCGTACGTCTGCTCGGTCTCGCGCGGGCTGGCGAGGACCGTACGGGCCTGGGCGACAGCGAACTGAGCGGCTCCCCGGTCCAGCCGGGCGTATTCGGACACTGCAGCGAAGGTTCCGGTGCCCCACTCGGTTGGCGTGGGCAGCGTTCGGACCCAGGCATCGGCGGTCATCCGAGCGTCAGAGGAGGCGGCCGAGACTCGGGCGGCGGACATCACGGCGGAGGCGAGGTCACGATCCCGGTCCGGGAAGGCGTCGCAGAGGGTGGACCACGGCCTGCCTGCCGGCCGCGTGAAGAACCACCGGGCAATCAGCGGTGCGCGCAGTGCAGGTTGCAGGTGCCAGACACCGTTGACAGTTTCAACGAGGCCATTGCGCGCGAGGCGCTCCATAAGGCCGGACATGCTGGCCGGCGGCTCGCCGACAAGAGGCGCGAGCGCGTACAGCGTCTCGCTGGACGCCCCTCCCAGTGCCGCTACACAGGCCAGAGCATCGACGGCCGTCTCGGACTCGGTGATACGGCGGAGGTGTCGTTCTACGTTCGCCAGGTGCGCTGCGCCGCTGGCCACCAGTCTGCCCTCGCCCTTGGCGAACATCTCACACAAGGTGAGGGCCCAGCCCGGCCGTCCGGCTGCCTGGTCGAGGACCACCATCCGGGCCCGGTGACCGGTGACGCCCAGTGAGGTGACCAGCGTGTTCATGTCGGATCGCTCCAACAGGTCAACGTCGACGCGGAGAGCTCTGGGAAGGGCCGCTGTTACCTCGTCTGCCTTGTCAGGCCAGGTGGTCGCGACGATGGCGAAGGCATGCTCCGCCCCGTGACGCGCCCGCCGCAGCATACGCATCTCATCGAGGCGAATGTGGGCGTCGTCCACGACAACGGCAGCGGGCCGGGTTTCCAGCAGCTCATCCAGAATGCGGTCCGCTTGCGCCTGTTCAAGGTAAGCGACCTGGCCGTCCAATTCGGTGGTGAGCCGCGTCTTACCTACACCAGGCACGCCCACTAGCACGACATCCTGGCCATGGGCGACCGTGTCGGCAAGCGTGGCGAGAGTGGCTTCCCGTCCGAGGAGGTCGGTTCGGTCAGCCAGGTCCTCCGACAGGTCCAACGGCCGATCAAGCAGAGCGCCCAGCTCTCCCCTGATGCCGAGGAGGCTGAACCGCCACACCGGCTCGGTGACGAGGCGGGTGACAAACCAGTCCTGGGCGTAGATGTGTGGTGCTGGGAGGTCGCGTTCGGCACACAGTCGATCC
The DNA here is from genome assembly GCF_040630715.1 of Streptomyces sp. NPDC005752. NCBI lineage: Bacteria > Bacillati > Actinomycetota > Actinomycetes > Kitasatosporales > Streptomycetaceae > Streptomyces > Streptomyces sp. NPDC005752. The sequence goes on from NZ_JBEXYB010000053.1 coordinate 2,782, forward strand.
ATGGTCGCGCGCTTCGTTGCGTCAACCGGTTGTGAACAGGCCATCACGATCAGATCGGCCTGCACATCCTCTTCATGCATTCTGCGAAGGCCCGTGCGCAGGTTCGCCACCGGATCACCGGTGGTGACCAGCAGACGCCCACGAGCGTCCACGTTCTCGGAGCCCCACGGAAAATAGATATCGGCATCGCGGCCGAAGTCATGCCCGCCCTCAACCGCGGACAGACCCGGGTACTGCGATTGCAGGAGCGCACAGGCGCAGCGTTCGAACTCCGTTGGGTGGATAGCCTGTTCGCCCAAAGCCCGGCGTACGCGTGCCACGAGATCCATGACCATTAATGCTACGCGCACCTTGTGCCGTACTGATGCCGTTTACCGCTCGTCGCCCGGTTCGATGACGGGCCGCGCACCCGGGGACCCAGGGACGACGAGAGCACCAAACCATAGTGTTAGGGCCTGTCCGGCGGATCATGTGACCTTCTGCCCGGTCGCTCGTTGGTTCGGGCATGGGTCGGGGGGATCTGACGAACCGCGAGTGGTCGTTACTGGAGCCGCATCTGCCACCTCTGGGTGGCCGGTGGAGCGACCACCGCATCGTGGTGAACGGGATCCTGTTCCGGGTCCGGACCGGTGTCCCGTGGCGTGACCTGCCGGAACGCTATGGCTCGTGGAAGACCGTCTATGAACGGCATCGCCGCTGGTCGGCGGACGGTACCTGGGACCGGATCCTGCAAGCCGTCCAGGCCGACGCCGACCTGGCAGGGCGGATCGACTGGTCGATGGTCGGCGTCGACTCGACGTCCTACCGGGCCCATCAGCACGCGGCCGGCGCACGCAAAGCCCGTCCGCGGATCCCGAAAAAAGGACGACGCCCCGGCACCACCGCCCCGACGAGGGACTCGGACGGTCCAGGGGCGGCCTGACCAGCAAGATCCACCTCGCCGGCGAAGGCGGCTGCCGTCCCATGGCCCTCCTGCTCACGCCGGGCCAGTGGGGCGACGCCCCGCAGATGGTCGAGGTCCTGGACCTGATCCGGGTTCCCCGGCCGCTGGGCGGACGGCCCCGGACCCGGCCGGACCACGTCAGCGGCGACAAGGCGTACAGCTCCCGCCGAAACCGCCGCTACCTGCGAAGACGCCACATCCGGCACACGATCCCCGAGCCGAAGGACCAGCGGGCCAACCGCCGCCGTAAAGGCAGAGAAGGCGGCAGACCAACGGGCTTCGAACGTGACCACTACCGGCGCCGCAACGAGGTCGAGCGGACCATTAACCGGCTCAAGAACTCCCGCGCAGTAGCGACCCGTTACGACAAACGGGCCTACGTCTTCCACGGCACCGTCACCGCCGCAGCGATCCGACTCTGGCTCCGCCAGTGATCCGCCGGACAGGACCTAATTTCGCTTTGAAATGGGCCGACGCTCCCGCATGCACCGACACAGCCGCTCCTTCTGCGCCCTCAGATCAGCTACGGAGTGTCTTCGCCAGGACCCGAGCCAGACTTGAGATCTGTCAGGACCGGACAGCCCGACGACACCGGCCGTCCTATCAGCGACTGGTGGATTTCACCCTCGCCACGGGGCTAGCGAGATTACCCTGATGGAGTGTCACGCACGGCCGTCCACCGGGACCCTTTGCGTCAGCGCGATCCATCCCCCCACGAAGCAGGCAAACGGCCAGGTTAGAGCGTCGGATCGTCGATATCGTCACAGAAACCAAACCTCCGGCCTACGCTTTACGATGCGCAGCCGGACGGTGCCCGATTTGCCGAGATTCCAAGTCATCCGAAACAAAAACCCCAGATCAGACCATGTAAGCCAGTCTCCCCCCGAGCAGCCTCCTACCGGCTCGCCCAAAGGCGTCCGTCCACCGGCTGTCCACCAGAGCGCCCCTCCGGGCGGTTTCCCGTGACCATTCAGTTGCGCGCGTGGGACGACCCGAACTGACGTGACCCTTCCGTCCGAGGCGCTTGTCAGGGTCTCACAACTGCTGCACGCGCTTTCGGCGACCACCTCGCCCGATGACGCGCCCCACTCAGTGAGGGTGGTGCGGCACGCGGACGGTGACCTCATACGGAACCGGATCAGCGCACATCGAGTCGGGTGGGCCACAAGCGGTCTGGGCCGTCGCGCCACTCCAGCCACTTCGGACATTCCAGGACTCCGTCGGGGTCGGGAACGCCGAGCGTTTCGAGGAAGACGACCAGGTCGTGGTCGGAGTAGGCGGTGCCCAGAATCTCGTCACGGCCTCGGCGGTGAACCGTAACTCGGCGGCCGCCTGCCGCCGAGGGGCGAGGGACGACGATCGGCGCACTACGCGTGCACTCCTCCCTGCAGTCGGTTTCCCTGACTGGCCATCGCTCGCGCTGGCCGTCGATCACCCCGCCCGCCGGACGGCCGGGGTCGCGCTGCGGATGCTGCTCTGGGCCAGCTCCTTCAGCTCCATTCGGGCAGCCGGGGTTCCGGCCGGCCCTCTCCAGAACGGGTGGTCGGCGATCTGGGCCGAAAGGTTCAGCAGACGGCGGCGGCCTTCGGTCGGGCTCGCGGCCGGGGAACCGTCCGCGAGCTGCCGGTAGGTGCTGTACCAGGCGGTCTGGTCATGGAGGAGGTCAGATGGGAAGTCGTACGGGCGCATAGCAACTATTAGATCGGATGTTCGATTTCGAGGGCAACCGGCCACGCGGATTGACGCGGACGACTTCACCGCCGTTAGCCAGGCGCCTTCCGCTACTCCTCAGTGTGCACCTGCCCCACCCGATGCCCAGATAGTCCGGCGAGCTGTAGGTGGAATATCCAGAGCGTTCGTTCGATTGGCTTCCTTGCAGAGATCGCGGGAGGGGGCGCTGGTGGCCAAGCTGATGATGTTCCGGCAGGACGCGGACGGACCCGACGTCGAGCTGGCCGGTTCGACGGTGGCGCTGGAGGTGGAGCTGCAGCGGCGGGTCGAGGCCGGCCTGGAGCAGATGCTGGGCGTCCGTTTCCTGGCATCGGAGTATCCGACTGGCCCCTGGCACCGGGGGCGGATCGACACCCTGGGGCTCGATGAGAACGGCAGCCCGGTGGTGATCGAGTTCAAGAAGGGCTCGGACAGCGGGGTGATGTCCCAGGCAGTCTCCTACCTGTCCTGGCTGGAGTCGGCGCACCACGAGTTCGAGGCGCTCGTGCGGAAGGTGCTGGGGGCGGACGCCGCCGAGTCCGTCGACTGGCGTCGTCCGCGGATGATCTGCATCGCGGCGGGCTTCTCGCACCACGACCGGGTGGCGGTGCAGAGGTTGCCCGAGCGGATCGACCTGGTGCGCTACCGGATCTTCGACGGTGGCCTGCTGGGGCTGCTGCTCGTGGACTCCGCGACCGGCTTCCCGAGCGCTGCCTCGTCTCGCCGGGGCCGAGAGCGGGCACCCGTGGCGGACAGCGTGCCGACGGCTTCGGCGGTCTCTCCGCCTGCGGGTGGAGGAGCGGTGCCGGAGTGCCTGCGGGACCTGTATGCGGAACTGGACGAGGCGCTCACGGCATGGGGCGAGGTGGAGGTGGCGTCCCTGCGGCACTACATCGCCTACCGGCGGTTGGTGAACGTGGCGTCGGTAATCTTCCGTCCGAAGCACGAGGCGATCCTGGTGTACCTCAGACTCGACCCCGACACGGTCGAGTTGGAGGAGGGCTTCACCCGGGACATGCGCGGTATCGGACACCTCGGGACCGGCGACCTGGAGGTCCGCGTCATCTCGGCAGCCGACTTGGAGAAGGCGGCGCCGCTGATCCGGCAGGCGTTCGAGGCGGCCTGACGTAACAGGAGGGGCGGCTGGTGCATCGGTTAGTCGATGCTCCAGCCGCCCCTCTGGCGTCTGTGGGCCGCCGGCCCTGGCCTCTCTTCGCTCTCACGCTCATGCCTCCGGTCCGGCCAGCTCGAAGTCGTCCTTCGTCAGTTCGGCCCGCAGCCGCTCCTCGGCGACGTCCGCGTAGTGCGCGGACAGCTCGACGCCCACGAAGCGGCGTCCCTCGCGCAGGGCCGCGACCCCGGTGGAGCCGCTGCCGGTGAACGGGTCAAGGACGGTGCCACCCTCGGAGCAGACCTGGACGAGCTGCTGCATGACCTCGACCGGCTTCTGGGTGATGTGAACCCGGCCCTTGCGGGGCTGGGAGGCGATGTAGTGCCCCGGCAGGTAGAGATCGCGGGTGTTGTCGAGGGAGCCCTTGACGCCCCAGATGATGAACTCCGAGTCCTGCTTCGGCCCGCCCTTGCGGGGCCGGCTGGACGGCTTGATCCACGGAATCGTGCCGCTCCAGGTCCATCCCGCCATCTGCAGGGCGTCGGAGGTGGTCGGCTCCTGGCGCCAGTCGGTGAAGACCATCGCGACCGCGTGCTCGGTCGAGGCCCGGTACGCCTCGGTGAGGAGTTCGGTGAGCCAGGAGCGGTAGGAGCGCTGGTCGCGGTTCTCTCCCGGGAAGTTGGCGAGGTCGTGCGCCGAGTTGCTCGTGACGTACTTGGCACGGGCGGTACGGCCGGTTCGGTCCGAGCTGGTGCGGCCCCCAGAGTTGTACGGCGGGTCGGTGATCACCGCTTGGACGCTCTCGTCGGGGAGGGACTTCAGGACGGTCAGGGCGTCGCCTCGGTGCAGCGTGTAGCTCATGGGGAGGGCCTCTTTTCGGGCGCGGCGGAGTCTTGACCTGCTCCGGGCAGCGCTCAACGGCGTGCATCCGGTGCGAGGTTGCAGCGGAGGTTAACGGCGAGTTCCGGCCGCGCCTAACGAGATGGTTTCCTGCTTCGGGCCCCTGGATGGCAGTCGTTTGGCGCGGCCGGAATCCCGGTTTACTGTCTCGCCGTGCCACCGGGAAGGAGCGCTGCTCCGCCCCCGTTGAGCTGTGCTTATCCGTGCTGTCTCGTCCAATCGAGCAGCGTCGGAGGCATGTTGCCCATCTGCCCGCGAGCGCCGTGAGGAGACCCCTGTGCACTGCCTGAGATTACGAGCGCGGCTGACTGCCGCGCGTGACCTGAAACCGGCGTCCTGGAGCTACCAACTCCCCTGACCTGGGCCCGCCGAGAGGCGGATGCACATCGGCGCGGTGCCGACGGCTTTGCACGAGAAGTCGGCACCGCGTCTCCTTCGAACACCGAGGAGCCGCTGCGATGCAGCATGCCACGACACACCCGCGCCCCGACCCACCTCCCTCGACCTGTCCGCACTACCGTCGCGCTGAACGGCGGCGGCCGTGAAGAAGACGACGGGAGCCCTCGTCGGTCTGTGCGCCACCGGACCACTCCTGCTGGCACTGCCGATCCTCGGCATCGGTGCCGGGACCGCCTCGGCCTCGTGCTCGACCGACGGTGCACAGGGTGTGAACGCCTCCGCCGTCGCCAAGCAGGTGAAGGCCACCCTGAACGGCGGCGACAAGGGCTCGGTCTCCGTGCCGGGTCTGGACGCGCCTGCCGACCAAGTGCCCAACGCCAAGACGATCCAGGCCACGGGCGTCGCGATGAACATCCCCGCCCGAGGGCAGGTCGTCGCCCTGGCGACCGCTCTGCAGGAGAGCGGCCTGCGGAACCTGACCTACGGCGACCGCGATTCGCTGGGTCTCTTCCAACAGCGGCCGTCGATGGGCTGGGGCACGGCCAGCCAGATCCTTGACCCGGTGCACGCCTCGACGAAGTTCTACGAGGGGCTCAAGAAGGTCTCCGGCTGGCAGTCCCTCTCTGTCACCCAGGCCGCGCAGGCGGTGCAGAAGTCGGGCTTCCCCGAGGCGTACGCCAAATGGGAGCCGCTGGCCACCGCCCTGCAGAAGTCCATCGAGCCCCTGCTGCAGAAGACCGGCGGTGCATCGCCGAGCCCGTCGCCGTCAGGCTCTGCCGACACCGGCAGCCCCTCTCCCGATTCCGCGGGGGGTTGTTCGGCGGACGGCGACGGGACGGACTTCGGCACCATCCCGGCGGGCGCGCTGCCGGACGAGTACAAGATTCCCGCCTCCGCGCCGCGAGAGGTGCAGACGGCGATCCGGTGGGCGCTGGGCCAGCTCGGCACCCCGTATCAGTGGGGCGGCACGTGCACCGACTCCCACGGCAAAAACCCGATGGGCCGCTGCGACTGCTCCTCCCTGATGCAGGGCGCGTACAAGGCCGCCGGGGTCACCCTGACGCGGACCACGTACACGCAGGTCAAGGACGGCAAGGCCGTCTCGGTCGATGCCCTCAAGCCGGGCGACCTCCTCTTCACCGAGGGGACGGCCGCCGTACCGGAACACGTCGGGATGGCGATCGGGCAGGGCCTGATCGTCCACGCCCCGCACACCGGTGACGTCGTACGGATCACCACCGTCGCGTCCTGGAAATCGCGGATTCTCGCGGCCCGCCGAGTCGTCTGACCGGCGCTCCTCCCCCCTCCCTCGCACCGCTGGTTCGCCCCACCGGGCCTTGGCGTGCGCTCATGCGAACTGGAGTTCCCATGTATCTCGCTGACCAGGTCATACAGCTCGCCTACGACCCCGGAATCAAGCCGAACGAGGGCGGGCTCCCGGGCCTCAACGTCCTCAAGCAGGTAATGGGCTCGATCAACCTCTTCGGGCTCATCGCCGTGGTCGGAGCCCTCGCCGTCAGTGCGGGCGTGTGGGCCTGGGGTCACCACTCGGGTGGTCACCAGGCCGAGGCGAACGGGAAGAAGGGCGTGCTGGTGAGCGCGGGCGCGGCCCTTCTTCTCGGTGCGGCCAACGGTGTGGTGGCGTTCTTCTCGACGCTCGGGACGCAGGTCCACTGATGGCTCAGCAATCCACCCACCCCGGCGGCGCATCTCGCGTGCGCCGCCGGGCGCTGCTCGGCACTGCCGTCCTGGCAGTGCTCGTCGCCCTCGCCGGCCTGGCCGCATACCTCACCCGCGAGGGCCGAAGCCCCTCCGATACTGCTTCCCCACCGCCGAGTTCGCCCACGGCGTCCTCGTCGCCCGCGGCACCGTCCGGGCCGCACACCCGGCCCCGCGCTCTGCCCGTTCCGCCGAAAACCCACGACCCGATCACGTACGGGAAGGCCGCCGCAGCAGCGCTGTGGTCGTACGACACCCGCGCCTACTCGCAGCCCGAGCTGCGCAAGGCGCTGCGCGGCTGGCTGACCACGGAGTCGAAGTACGCCGACCCGGCCTCCGTCGACGAGGGGGTCCCCTCGGCCACGCTGTGGAGGGAGATGGCGGCCAACAAGCAGGTCGCCACCGCCAAGGTCAACGAGGGGCACTTCCCGCACGCCTTCACCCAGGCCCTCCAGGACGACCCCGGGGCGATCACCCAGGCGTACGTCTACGCAGTCACGGTCTCCGGCAAGCAGTCGATTCGCTGGAAGGGCTCGGCCGCCGGCGGCGCGGAGAGCCGCTCCACCACCCTCGCAGTCCAGTGCCGGCCCAACCACCCCTGCGCCCTGGTCGGCGTCATGCTGTCCGTCGCGCCCTGACCCTCGCCCCAGAACGGAGGTACGACCCATGGGAGTCTGCGACTTCCCGCTGATGGACAAGGTGTGCGGCGCTGTCGACTTCGCCACCAACCCCGCCGGCACCGTCACCGACGGTCTCGGCGCGTGGATCGCGAAGTCGGCGGGCGAGCTGGCGTCCAGCGCGGCCGACCTGGCCGCCAAGGCCGTCAACAAGACGACGGCCATCGACCTCAACGCCGGGTGGTTCCGCGACAACTACGAGCTGCTGCTGCCCATCGGCCTCTCCCTGACCGTCGGCATCTTCTGCATCCAGCTCATGACCGCAGCCTGGCGCCGAGACGAACGTGCCCTCGCCAAGGCGGCGTTCGGCACCATGACCGGAGTCCTGTTCAGCTTCTCCGCCATCGCTTTCACGACCGTCGCCATCACCGTGGTGGACGCGCTGTCCGACGGCCTCTTCAAAGCCGCCAACACCTCGATCGACGACGCGATCCGTCGTGTGATCAAGGTTGATCAGATGGGGGCCATGTACGGCCTCGGCTGGGGTGTGCCCGCGCTGGTGGCCTTCGGGTGCGCGATCGGTGCCTTCCTCTACTGGGGCGTGATGGTGGCCCGCAAGGTCGGCGTCCTGATCATGGTCGCGCTCGCGGTGTTCGCCGGGGCGGGCGGCGGCTGGGAAGTCGCCAAACGGTGGCGGCGCGGCTGGATCGAGGCCACCGGCACCCTGGTCGTCTCCAAGCTGTTGATGACCGTGGTCTTCCTGATCGGCGTCTCCGCCATGGGCAAGACCGACGCCAGCGACGGAATGGCGGCCCTGTCCGACGCGATGGCCGGCATCGTCGTGATGGTCCTGGTGTTGCTCTGCCCCTACGCGACGTACAAGTTCGTCCACTGGGCCAGCGACGGCGGCGGCCACGACGACATGCACCGCACCGGTGTCGCCGGCATGGCGGTCGCCGCAGGAGCCGCAAAGACCGCAGGCAGCCTCGCGCTGCGGGCCGGTACCGGCGCCCCCGCTCCGCAGGGTCCGAACCAGGTCCCGGGCGCGGGCACGGATGGCGTCGCCTCCGGCATCAACCCCTCCGGCGGCAACCTCAGCAAGGAGGGCATCGACGCCGGGCCGCCCAAGCAGCAGACCCGCTTCCGGTACGGCGAAGACCCGGACGCGAGCGGCGACAAGGGCCGGGCTCTGATCCAGCGCCCCGGGATCCCGCCGCTGATCACCCGGCCCGGCGAGGACGAACCGGAAAGGTCCGAATCGACTGCCCAAGGCGTTGTGGGCGGCTCCGGTCACCTCACAGGCGCATCGGCTCCGGGCGGCGACATGACCTCCATGCCGCCAGCCGACCCCGGACCTTCGGCCTCGGGCACTCCGGCGTCCGCGTCCGGACCGTCGGCCACCGGCTCCGCGACGCCGACGAACTGGGTGTATCCCACCCAGCCGCCGTCGGGTTCCTGACCCACATCCCCGGGGGCGGGCCGCACTCCACGGCCCGCCCCCGCCCCCCACCAGCAGGAAGGTTCCGCCATGACGTCCAGAAGAGCGCCGCGCGCCGCGTCCTCCGCCCGCTCCCACCGTCTGGAACCACCATGTCCGGCAAGCACCAGCCCTCCACTCCCACCGTGAAGTTCCCGCACCGCAGCAGGCGCGGCGTCCTGCTCGGCCTGACCGTCCCGCAGTTGGCCGTCGCCGGACTCACCGGCCTTCTCCTGCTCGCCGTGATCCTCGCCCGCGGTGTGGTCGGCGCCCTCCAGCTCATCCCGCTGTGGGCCGTGATCGCCCTGCTCGTCTTCGTCCGCCACCGAGGCCGTGCTCTGGCGGACTGGGCCCCGATCGTCGTCCGATACGCGCTGCGCCGGATGCGAGGCCAGCTCGTCTGGCTCACCCGGCCCTCCCGCCGGCCGACCCGCGAGGGCCTGCTCCACCTTCCCGGCACAGCTGTCAGCCTGCGCGTGACCACTGCTCCCGACGGCAAATACGGCGCCGTCCACAACCCGCACACCGGGACGCTGACCGCGGTGGTCAAGGTCTCCTCCCGCGCCTACGCCCTGCTCGACCCCGGCACGCAGCAGGCCAACGTCGGCGGCTGGGGCCGCGCTCTGGCGGCCCTCGCCCGTACCGGGCAGATCGCCCGCATCCAGGTGATCGAGCGCACCATCCCCGACTCCGGTGACGCGCTGCGCCGCTACTGGGAAGAGCACGGCCGCCCCGACACCCCGATGGCCGGCGCGATCTACAACGAGCTGATCCAGAGCGCCGGCCCCGCAGCCGCCCCGCACGAGGCGTACGTCGCGGTGTCCCTGGACACCAAGGCGGCCCGCCGGCTGATCAACCGGGCCGGCGGCGGTCTCACCGGTGCCTTCAGTGTCCTCGCCCAGCTCACCTCCACGCTCGACCAAGCGGCGCGGACCGCCGGTCTCACCCCGACGGGCTGGCTCACCGCCCGCGAGATCGCCGCCGTGGTGCGCACCTCCTACGACCCGAAGGCGCTGGCGACACTCGACCGCTGGTCCACGGCCGGTCGCCCCGAGGCCGAGCCCGCCGCCGCCGGCCCCGTCGTGGTCGTCGAAAAGGCGGACCACATCGCCACCGACTCCGCCGTGCACGCCACCTACTGGGTGGAGAACTGGCCGCGCACCGAGACCAACGCCGGCTTCCTGCACCAGCTCCTGTTCACCGGCGGCGTCCGGCGCACGCTGTCGCTCTCCTACGAGCCGAAGAACCTCGACGCCGCCCTGCGCGACGTGCAGCGCAAGAAGTCCAGCGTGATCGCCGATGCCGCCGAACGGGCCCGGCGCGGCCAGGTCGACTCCGAGGCCGACTCGATCGAATACCAGGACATCAAGTCCCGCGAACGCCAGCTCATCGCCGGGCACGCCGACGTCGCCCTGACCGGTCTGCTGACCGTCTCGGCCGACACCGAGGACGAGCTGCGCACCGCCTGCGCCGTCGTGGAGACCGCCGCCGTCGGCGCCCAGCTCGATCTCCGGCCCCTGACCTGGCAGCAGGCCGAGGCGTTCACCGCCGCCGCCCTGCCGCTCGCGCTCGCCGCCTGACCCTTCCCTTCGAAAGAGCACCCTCATGTCCCGCACCGCCAGCCCGACCGCGCAGGACTTCGTGCCCTTCGCCACCGCCGCGCTCGACTTCCACCGGGCACTCAACATCCCGGGCGGCCCGCTGGTCACCACCCGGGCCGAGCTGGACACCCTGCACGCCCACCTCGTCTCGCTGTACGGGCTGCTCGACGCCCACGCCGGTCGCACCGGGCAGCTCGTCGCAGTCGAGGGCGACCAGCTCAGTACCGCCCGCACCCGCATCTGGCAGGCCGCCGAGCACCTCCACGCCGCCTACCACGCGGCGCCCCGGCCCGAGTCCGGCGAGATCCCCGAACCGGAGGCGTGCCAGGCCGGCCTTCCAGAGGGAGCACCGGAACTGACCATCTGCCAGCGCCACCAGCGCACCGCGCGCCTCGTGCGGCGGCGCACCACCCCGGCCGACCTGCACACCCCGTTCACCGGCCTCGTCCGCCGCTGACCCACCCCTCACCTGGAGAAACGTCATGCCCCGTACCCGCGCCAGTGCCTCCCCTCTGTTCGTGCCCGGTAAGACGACACGCGCCGAGCAGCGGGCCGCCCGATCCGGGTTCGCCGAAGCCCGCCGCCAGGCACGCCTCGCCGGAAACCCGCCCAAGCACCGCGCCGAGCAAACCATCGACCCGGATCTGCGGCCCACCTACCCGCTCGCCGGTCGCCCCGGCCCGGCCTCCGCCCGCGGCGGCAAGCTCGCCCTGCCCGCCCACCGGATGACCACCGCCATAGCCAGCGGCGCGTACCCGTTCGTGGCCGAGGGCGGCCTGGGCGCCGAAGGGGTGTTCATCGGCCGCGATGTGCACGCGGAGGCGGCTTTCTGCTTCGACCCGTTCTCGCTCTACAACAGCGGCAGGGTGGAGGGCTTCACGAACCCCAACGCGGTCCTGGCCGGGATCATCGGCATGGGGAAGTCGGCGCTGGCGAAGTCGATCGCCACCCGGTCGATCGCCCACGGCTACCGGATCTACATCCCCTGCGATCCCAAGGGGGAGTGGACCGGTGTCTCGCAGGCCCTCGGCGGCTACAGCATCGCCCTGGGCCCGGGGCTCCCCGGCCGGTTGAATCCGCTGGACGCCCCGGCCCGGCCCGCCTCCGTGAGCGAGGAGGACTGGTTTACGGAGGTTCGCAAGCGCCGTCTGCTGCTGCTGGCCAGCCTCGCCCGCACCGTGCTCAAGCGCGACCTGCTGCCGATGGAGCACACCGCCCTCGACCTGGCCTTGGATCTGGTCGTCGCTGACGCCGACGCCCGGGGCACGGTGCCGCTGCTCGGCGAGATCGCGCACGTACTCGGCTCCCCCGAACGCCTCGACCAGGCCCTCGGCCACCAGGCGGGGCACCTCGGTTCAGCCGCCCAGGACCTCGCCCACGCCCTGCGACGTCTCGTGCACGGCGACTTGAGCGGCATGTTCGACGCGCCGAGCACCTTTTCGTTCGACCCGACCACACCGATGCTGTCCATCGACCTCTCCCGTCTCGGCGGCTCCGGTGACGACACGGCATTGGTGCTCGCGATGACGTGCGCGAGCGCGTGGATGGAGTCAGCCCTCAGTGATCCCGATGGCGGTCGGCGCTGGGTGATCTACGACGAGGCGTGGCGGCTGATGCGGCACGTCGGGCTGCTGGAGCGGATGCAGAGCCAGTGGAAGCTCTCCCGAGGACTGGGCATCGCGAACCTGATGGTGATCCACCGGCTCAGCGACTTGCTCTCGGCGGGCGACGCTGGCTCGCGCGGCCGAGTCCTGGCCGAGGGGCTCCTCGCGGACTGCAGCACGCGCATCATCTACCGCCAAGAGCCCGACCAGCTCACCGCCGCGGCATCTCTGCTCGGCCTGACCGGGGTCGAGACCCAGGCGGTGTCCGCCCTGACCAAGGGCCGAGGTCTGTGGAAGGTCGCCGGCCGCTCGTTCATCACCCAGCACATCCTCCACCCGGCTGAGCGCGAGCTGTTCGACACAGACGCCCGCATGGCCGCATAGCCCAACGACCGGCACAGCAACGGGAATCGATCATGTCTGCTTCTTCCACTCCTTCCTCCGGTGACAACCAGCCGTCGCAGGCCACCGACCCTTTGGCGTGGCGACGGCACCTCCCGGCACTGGCCTCGGCCGCCGCCGGGATCAACGAGGCGTGCGACGCCTGGGACGCGGTTTCGGACTCGCTCTGCGACGCGGACGGCTGGCCGCTGGACGACAAGGTCTACGGGGACGGGAAGGTCAAGCGGGACGCCGAAGCGTGGAAGCACGCCGAGGTGTTCCTCGACCACGGACCCGAGGTGCTGGCCGGGGTCCGCGCCGCCGCCGACGGCCCCGACTACGTCGAGGGGCCGATCAGTGACGACCTCCGTCGGATACGCGGGATCGACATCATCCTGTTCCGGGCGGAGGAGCTGCGGCACGAATGGGACGGCGTCATGGCGCTTATGGACGGTTCGCAGCCGAGCGTGCTCCACCTCTACCAGGAGCGTGCCGAGGAGCACCGCAACACCGAAGGCTGGCACTACTCACACGAACTGGGTGCCAAGGGCCCGGCGTTGGTGCGCGTCAGCGAATACCTCGCTCACCGGGCGGACACCGAACGGCCGGCGCAGACCGAGCGCGCTCGCGTCGCCCTGACCCGCTCGACGCACCACACCCCTGCCGTGTCACCTGCTTCGCCCCAGGTCCCGCCGGCACCGCATCCGCCGGCTCCCGGTCGCTCGCGGTGATCCCTAGCACGCAGTCACGGCAACGCCAAACTGCCCGATCACCGGATCCTCATGGACCACCGCACTCCTTCAAGATCCACGCCCTGGCGGCTCCCGCCGTACGGCGGGTCGTTCGCAACGGAGACGTCCATGCATCACGAAACGCCGCCCCCGGCCGCCGCGTCCGATCCGCGTCGCCTTCAGGCCGCCCTCTGTTCCGTGCTCGGGCAGCGCGGCCTGGAGTGCACCGTCGAGTACGGCCTCAGCGACTACATCGTCCACGCCGAGCTTCCCGACGGCAGTTCGCTGATCATCTCGCCCCCGCAGGAGCCGCCCTCCGAGCACCCCGAGTCCCCGGAAAGCTGGATGGTCACCCGCCACCGGTCCGTCGAGCCTGCCGTCTACGAGGTGATCTACGACTCCGAGCCGGGCGGTCCGCATGCGCGCCACGGCGGCAGCGTGCCGTATCTCCTCTCCGCTGTCGAGGCCCGCCTGGACCAGCTTGGCGTACCGCCACGCCAAGAGCAGGAACGTTCCGGCAAGACGCGCGCCGCCCCCGTGTTCCCGCCCGACTCCGCTCCATCCCGGGCGAGTGTCGCTCTCGCCTCTTCGCCGTCGGTCGGCCAGCGCGTGCTCCCGACCGGTCCGCCGCCGGAGTCGTCCGCGCGGGCCGCGCCGCCGTCGGCCAGTTCCTCATCCGCTCCCCGGCTCTGACCGACCGCGATCCAGGAGTCCTCCGTGCACCGCACCCTCAGAACTAATCCGCCCGTCGCCCGCACTGTAACCGCACCCGCCTCGGATGGATCTGCCATGCCCAGCCACTACGACGTGCTGCCCGACCTGGCCTTCGGCCACCACCCCGTCCACGGCATCGTCGCCGCGAACCCGAAGAACCTCGCGGCCAGCTCCTGGATGCTCAAGGGATTGGACTTCCATCCCGTCCCCGACCAGCCGACGTTGTACGCGCTGGCCGACCAGAACCGTGACGGACACGGCCGTACGAGCCGGGCCATCGAGCTGCTGCGCAAGGCCGGCTACCAGGTCGATGTGGACGCCGCACTTGACCCGGCACTGGCGCCCGACACGGCACAGGTACGCGACCGCGGTCCGCTCGGTGAACCGGACGTCGCCTTCGCCGATCACCCGCAGCTCGGCATCGTCGCAGCCCTCGACGACCGTGTCTCCGGCCTCAGCGGGCTAGCGCTGGTGGAGGACGGCTGGCAGCACAACTCGAGCCTGGACATCTACACGCTCCCCGCGACCACCGATCGCGTCGAGGCGCTGGGGAAAGTCGCCGACGCCACGGTGGCCCTGCACCGTTCGGGGCTCCAGGTCGCAGTGCAGCCCCGCCTCGCTCAAGAGGTGGCGGCTCGGCCCCGCCCTGCTGCCCCACCGGCCGCCGGCCGTGAGCGCGGCCATGGTCCCGCTCGCGCGTCTCCGTTGAGCGCCGCCGCGCTCGCCGCCAGCCCGGCCCGTGCCGGTATCCCGGGCAGGGCGCCGGTCCCCGCCGCCGTCACCACACCGGCGGTCCGGCCGGTTGACCCCCGCATCGCGTACTCCCGCGACCGCTGATCCAACTCCTCAAGGAGGCGCTTCCATGGCCGTGAAGACGATCTGGCCTATCGACCACACCTGCGGTCACCAGGCTGACCGCGACTTGTCCGACCGACCGGCCGACCGCCGCGCCGGCTTCGCCGAGTGGCTCGCCAGGCAGGAGTGCACGGACTGCTGGCGCGCCTCGAACGAGGGCGACGAGCAAGACAAGGCCGCCTGGTTCAAGGCGAAGCGCGCCGAGGAGCAGACGGCGTCCGAAGCCTGGTCCGAGCAGTACCGGATGCCTCCCCTGGAGGGGACGGAGCGGGCCGTTCCCTGGGGCGTGCGCTGTCGTCACCAGATCCTGACCAACGCCTACACCGCACTGGTCACCGAAGGCACGACCAGCGAAGCGGAGTGGGCGGAGATCGAGGAGAACGCTCGTACGGTGACCCGTGGCGGGTGGTGGATAGACCAGAGGTCGTCCGAGCCCGAAGACCTCACCGAACTGCTCCGAGCCGCCACCGGGGCCGACCGGCCGACGGAGAATCCCTTCTTCTGACTGACCGGGTGCCCTGCTGCGGCGGGGCACCCGGCTGACCGCCACCGTGCGGCCTCTACCAGCGATTCTCGGCCGGACCAAACCCCGGATTTGCCGGACGCTCTGCCCACTGGCCCACCTCCAACGGGTCCTTCGCTCCCTCTGCCCCGGAGACTTCCGTGCCTACCTCGATCACCATCACGTCCGAGTTCAGCGGCAGCGTCGTTGCCAAGGGCGCTACTGATGACCTCTCCGCGCAGCTCCTCCGTCACGCCGGTTTCAGGCAGATCGACGACTGGCACGGCCGACGCCATCGCCTGCCCACCACCACTCCGCTCGCCGACCAGGTCGCCATCGCCACCCATGCGGCCGAGATGCTTCGAGCCGCTCGCTATGACGTCACCCTTCCGCCCTCTCTCGACACGGCCCGGAAAAGCCCTCCGGTGCATGCCCTCGGGCCCTACGCCGCCGGAGCCGGACTTCTCAGCATCACGGACCAGATCCGTGCAGCCGAAGACGGAGCCAGCCTTCAGCACGCAGTCGACCACCTCCTTCACCCCGAGCACGGTGCTCTGGAGCGTGTCCGGGAGGCTCTGGAAGCAGCGGGAGAACAGGTCAACGACCTGGACGACGACGCGTATGCGCTCGCCGACCGGTTCGGCTTCGCCTCGGAGTTCGTCAGCTCGGCCCAGTCTGAACTCGTCGACTCCGAGGCCGAACTACGCCGCGTCGGCACCGCTTCGACGAGTTACTCCGCAGCACGAACCGTCCGTGATCACCGAGGTGCCGCTCTGGCCACTTCTCCCGCAGCGACCCAGGCCAAAGTCTCCTCGTCGTCCAGTTCCCAGACGGCGCCGCTCACTACGACGGGTCACCCGCCGCGCGCCGCAACGCCCCGACGGTGACCCCGGCGGCTCTCTTCGCCGTCGGCCACCAGTACGTCGCGCGTCCCAGCTCGACCCACCTGTCAAAGACCACTCACCCGAAGAGGCAAACGTGCCCGAGTACTACTCCAGCATCGGCGAGGCCGTCGGTGCGGCCATGCAGCACAACATCCGGCTCGCCCACCGCAGCGCGGCACCGGGCTCCGACAAGCCGCTGCAGGTCAGGCGCCTGCCCAGCGCTTCCGCCGATCCGTACTCGGTCCGCGGAATGATCTCTCGCCTCCACGAGGACGCCTCGCCCGATGAGGTGGCGGGCATCATCGAGGAGGTCAACGGCGCACTGGTCGGGGCTCTGCCCGAGCTGACCGAACTCGTCGCCTCTGCCGCCGACTGGACTCGCGCCCGTCTCGACTTCGACGACCCGCAGCACCATCCGACTTTCGAGACGTGGACACGATTGGCAGCCGCGTACGGGATGCTCCAGGACGTCCGTGAGCAGTTGGAAGTCGCCGAGGACGGTCTCGCTGCCTGTCCCGCAGAGCGCACGGACCCCCGGCACCACCAGATGGTCAACGTCTTGCGCAGCCGGGAGTCGCTCGACGATGTCCTCGGTGCCGAGGCTGCTCCTGTGCCGTCCGCTGCCCGGAACGTCGATTCAGACCGGCAGCGGGCGGCCCGCGCCTCCTCACCGCGCGCCGGAACATCGCCGTCGACCGGCAGTCCGCCGGCCACCGCAGCACCTCCGCCCGCGCCTCGTTCTGCCGGCCGACCCCGCTGAAGCGTTCCGCCTCAGACGTCCAGGAGTACCCCCATGAGCTGCATGAGAGCCGAGCGCGCCCCGCCCCCGCCCGCTCGCACACCCAAGGAACCGCCGTGCCTTCCCCGCGCACCAGCGCGCCCTCGACCACCACCGGGTCGGACGCGCTCCTCTACCTCCTGTTCGGCATCCTCGGCGCCGCCATGGCCTTCGGCTCCCTGGCCTGGCTGACCGGAAATCTCACCAGTAACTTCGTCGGGAGCGGGACATGGGCCCCCTTCCGCGTCACGGACGCGCTGCTGCACCCGGAGGTGCTGTGGCCGACTTTGAGCACCAGCATGCTGATGGTCGGTGCCCGCGTCGTCCCCGGCTTGCTCACCGTTGCCCTGGTCGTCACCGCTGCGGTGATGTGGATGCGCTGGCGTGCCGGGTCCAAGTCCGGCCTCGCCCGCAAGGCGGACCTGGCGCCACTGCTGGACAAGGAGATCGTCGCCAAGGCGAGGAGCCTCCGCCCGAGCCTGGGCGGCCGGGAGAGTAAAAGAGGTCCTGCCCGCTGACCGCGGCATCCTGCTCGGCACCCTCGATCCCGGTCGTGCGGAGGTCCGCGCGTCCTGGGAGGACGTGATCGTCGCGATCATGGCTCCGCGTTCCGGCAAGACGTCCGGGCTGGCGATCCCCGCGATCCTCTCGGCACCGGGTCCGGTCCTACTCACCAGTAACAAAGCTGCGAACGACGCCTTCACCGCCACGGTGGACGCCCGCGCCGAGGTCGGCACGATCTGGACCCTCGATCCGCAGCAGATCGCCCACCACTCGCGCGAGATGTGGTGGGACATCCTCGCTGACGCCCGAGATCTCGCCGGGGCGAAGAGGCTGGCGGGGCACTTCGTGACGGCAAGCGTGGACGAGTCCAGCGGCTCCGACTTCTGGTCAACCGCCGCGAGCAACACCCTCGGCGCCCTCTTCCTCGCCGCCGCGTCCCACCGGCGACCGATCACCGACGTCCTGGCCTGGCTCGCCATGCCGGCCGACCGCACCCCGGTGGACCTGCTCACCGACGCCGGCCACCACGCGGTCGCCGCCCAACTCCAGGGCACCGTCTCCGGCGCCACCGAAACGCGTGACGGCATCTATGAGACCGCGAGGCAGTACGCGAGCTGCCTACTCGACCAGGACGTCGCCGCCTGGGTCACCCCGAACGACGACCTTCCCGAATTCCAGCCGTTCGCCTTCGCCACATCCCGCGACACCCTGTACCTGCTGAGCAAGGACGGCGGCGGCAGTGCGTCCGCCATCATCGCGGCGGCGGCCGACGCCGTCATGCGCGCGGCCGTGATCGTCGCCGAGCGCTCCGGCGGGCGACTCGACCCGCCCGCCCTGTGCGTCCTCGACGAGGCGGCGAATGTCTGCCGCATCTCGGACCTCCCCGATCTCTACAGCCACTTGGGAAGCCGAGGCGTCATCCCGATGACGATCCTGCAGTCCTACCGTCAGGGTCAGCGGTGCTGGGGCGAGGCCGGTATGGACGCCCTGTACTCCGCCGCCACCATCAAGATCATCGGGTCTGGCATCGATGACGCGGACTTCGCCGACCGGCTCAGCCGTCAGATCGGCGATCACGACGTCCAGACCACCTCGGTGTCGACCAGCGAGGGCGGCAAGTCAACCTCGGTGAGCATGCGCACGGAGCGGATCCTTCCGCCGGACGCCATCCGCGCCCTGCCCAAGGGCAAGGTGCTGCTGCTGGCCACCGGCATCCGGGTCGCCATGCTCAACCTCAAGCCCTGGTACAAGGAGCCCTCCGCCACGGTGGTCGGCCCGGCTTCCGCTCGCGCCACGAAGGCCATCACCGAGCGTGCCCTCGCGAAGAGCATCGGCCAGGACGATCTTGGACTGTCGGCATGAGCGCGTCCACACCACAGCAGGGGCGGTTGGCCCACGCCCCGGTCGTCCTGCGCGGTGGCCAGTGGTGGCTTGACGGCGGAGCCGGCTCGGTCCCCGCCTCTGATCCCGCCTTCACCGCTGCCCTGGCCGATTTCGCCCTGTCGATGGCCGCTGCCGACCAAGCGGTCGCCAACCTCCTTATCCGGCAGGACGAGGCGTCCGCCGTTGATCCCGGCGACTGGCGATGAACCCGCTGATGAGTGCCGAGCAGGCGGTTCTCGGCGCCGTGCTCCTCGACCCCGAGGAGCTCACGCACCTGGAGTGGCTCGCTCCGGACCACTTCTATCGGCCCGTCCACCAGGCGCTGTTCGGCGCGCTCTGCAAGCTCCGCAGCGAAGGGCACCCCGCGCTCTCGGCCGAAGGACCGTTGCCGCTGTCGTGGGTGACCGACGCGGTCGGGGAGGCCGGACAGCACGTGCGCGGGCTGACCGCGGTGTACGCCCGCACCCTGATCCAGGCGTGTCCCCGCACCGAACACGCCCCGGTGTACGGCCGCATGGTGCTGGAGGGGGCGATCCACCGCACCGTCGCCCAGCACGCGATCCGTCTCCACCAAGCGGCTCGGGCCGACGCCGTCCAGGGCGAGGTCGAGGGAGCGCTGCGTACGGCGGACGTCCTGACCGGCGTACTCACCGACCTTGCGCGACGCTGGGGAACCGATCCTCGTCCGGTCCCACCCGCAGCTGTGCCTTCTGCCGCCGCAGACATTCCGCCGCCGGCGCAGTCCGGCCAGGTCACCGAGGACGAGCAATTCCTCCTGGCCGTCCTCACCGAGCAGCCAGGAGCCATGGACGAGGTGATGGCCTGGCTGCGGCCGGGAGACTTCGCCGACCCAACCCACGGGCAGCTCTACCGGTGCCTCGGCGCGCTGCACCACCGGGGCGAACCCATCGATCGGATCACCCTGCTCTGGGAGGCCCAGCGACGCGGCCTGATGGCCGACGGCACGCTGTCGAGCGAGCAGCTGACCGCCGTCTGCGAAGGCATGGTCCCCGGCAGCGCCGACTGGTTCGGGCACCGAGTGATGCGCTCCTCCCTCACCCGCACCGCCGCCGCCTCCGCGCGAGCCATCCGGACCCTGGCTCAGGACGAGGCTCTGGGGCCCGGTCGCCTGATCAACCACGCCCTGCACGCGCTCGGTCCACTCGACGAGGTGCGTGCCCGCTGGGCCACCGCGAACAGCAGTCTGGCTCCGAAGCCCACGGCACCCACGCCGTCGGCGGGCGAGCCGCTGCCCGCCCGCGTAAAGGCCGCCCGCGCCCGCAGCACACCCCACCCAGGGGCGTCACCCCCAGCCCCAGCCAGCCGTCTCCCCACGCCGTCAGCAGCCCGACCACCTCTCGCGCGGCCACCCGTGAGACCCCCTCCTCGCCAGCCCTCTTCTGCCCCTGGAACTCGTCTTGAACTCCCCCCTCTCCTCAGCCGCGCCGGACCTACACGCCACGGCCCCGGGCCTCGCCGCCCCGTTGCGCTCTCCGTTGATCGGATCGCTCTGCTCGGGGTACGGCGGCCTCGACCTGGGCGTACAGGCCGCCCTCGGCGGCACGCTGGCCTGGCACGCCGAGGTCGACCCGAACGCCTCACGCATCCTGGCCCGCCACTGGCCCGGCGCCCCCAACCTGGGCGATATCACCACCGTCGACTGGTCCACCGTCCCCCGGGTGTGCGTCCTGACGGCCGGCTTCCCCTGTCAAAGACGTCTCCGTCGCCGGCCGCCGGGCCGGACTCAACGCCCAGACCCGCTCCGGGCTCTGGCTGCACGTCGCCCGTGCGGTCGCAGCCCTCCGACCCTGCCTGGTTGGTGATCGAGAATGTGCGCGGCCTCCTCACCTCCCCCGCCGGCTCCCCTGGCGACGTGGAACCCTGCCCGTGGTGTCTGGGAGACACCCCAGGCCAGCCTCCTCTGCGGGCACTCGGTGCCGTACTCGGATCCCTGGCCGACCTCAGGTACGACGCGAAGTGGCTCGTGCTTCGCGCCTCCGACGTCGGGGCCCCGCACCGCCGCGAGCGGACCTTCCTCACCGCATGGGCCGCCGGGCACCCTGCTGAAGACGCCGACCAGCAACATCGGGAAGAACGGCGGCAGCCAGCATCCATCGAAGCGGAAGAGCGGGGGGCACGGTCCGAACCTGGCCGACGAGGTCGAGTGGCTGCTACCGACCCCGAAGGCGTCGGACGGAATCAAGGGCTCGCCGAACCAGCGGCACGGCAATGGCGGCATGACCCTGCCCAGTGCCGCTGCGTCTCTGTTGCCGACCCCGAGGGCCAGCTACACGGGCACCCCGGGCAGCCGACCCGGGAAGGGATGGCGGCCTCCCTTGTCAGCGGTGGTCCTGCCCCTCTGGGCGGAGGAGACGCCGGAGGCGGGGGCGCGGACCGGCGATGGGGAGCGTACGGATCCGCCATCGCCCGATGGGAGAGCCTCACCCGTCCTGCCCCGGCCCCCACGGACGCGGCCGGTCGGCTCCGCGCGGACTTCGTGGAGTGGATGCAGGGCCTCGACGCCGGCTGGGTCACCGCGACTCCGGGGCTCGGACGTCCAGCGCAGCTCACCGCGCTCGGGAACGGCGTCGTCCCACAACAGGCTGCGCGTGCCTTGCAGTTGCTGGCACCCCCCTTTCCCCGCTGTCCCCGCTGTCCCCGCTGCGCCAACCGATAGCGCTCCACTACCGCGTTCTTCCGGCCGGACCAAACCGCTGATTCTCCGGATCCTCTCGGGCATGTCGCCGTCTCACAGATGGAGCACACCCCCATGGCCGACACCAGCCCGACCTCCCCCGGCCCCGAGCCGTACCGCGTCCCCGACGCAGACCTCGACGACCTCGCCAGCACCCTCGCCAAGACCATGGCCGAGGTCAGGCAGCACGGCGTCATCCTCGACCGCCTCGGCTCCGAGCCCGAATCCGTCGGCAGCCAGCCGCCGGACGGCGCTCCGGAAGCCGAGGCGGCTGAAGCCAAGAAGACCGACGGCCCCGCCTCGGTGTTCATCCTCGCCCTGGGCGGCAAGGAATACGCCGTCGAACTCGCTGCCCTCAGCGACTGGGTGAACTACCTCTTCCTGCCGGTGTACGGCCGGGAGATCAGCACGAGCCGTCCCTGGTGCGCGCACTGGCACGAACACCCCGAGGCCGTCGCCCGGCTCCACGCACTCTGGCTCGCCTGGCAGCAGTTCACCGACACGGAGGCCGGCCTGTCCGGCTCCTCGACCTGGCACCGCGACCACCTGGACCAGGCCCTGGCGCACCTGCGTGCACCCGACGGACCCTTCGCGGCCTGCACGACCAGCGCAACTCGCCCCAACCACCGGGTGCTGGCCACCCCGGCGCCCGAGCAGGCGGGGGTGGCGGAGTGAACGACATCCTCGACTTCGACCTCGACGATCTATCGCCGGTCGACGACGACTCCGAGGAAGCGATGGAGGCTCTCTGGGCTGGCGACTTGACGGTGCTGGCCCAACACCACACCACGCCCAACGGTTCGCAAAGCTTCGTCCTCACCCACGACCGATCGGTCACCTGGGGGATACCCGGCGAGCCACAGCTCGTTGCGATCGCGGTCGCTCGGGATCTGCGGCAGTCCACGTTCACGTTCGAGACGAGTCACCACGCCACGGCGTCCTTCGCACAGAACTGGCTGGCAGAACGCGGCTGCCCGCTCGAACCGATCTCACTGCGCGGTGGCAACTACATCGAGCCCGCCGACGACCTCACCGTCCAGGTGGAACAGCAGATTCAAGAGTCGGGCACCCGCTACGAGGTCCTCGACACCTACACCTCTGACGACAATCCCAGCGAGGCGTGGACACTCGTCAACGACTCCCAGGCCACCCAGGCACCGGTTCGCCTCTTCTACGAGGAGTGGAACCACGGTGCCGGCACGTACACGATGCGCGAGGGCGCCTTCCCCGACGTCGGCGTCGCCCAGACCTGGCTGGACGAGCGCAGCGAACCGCTGCCCGAGCCTTCGGAGTACAGCGACCACAACGGTGCTGTCGTCCGGGCCCGCATCGCCCGCATCGCCCTTTCCCGGTCCGCCGGCACCTCTCCGACACCGCAGACCGGGCTCGACGAGCCCCGCGCGTCAGCGGCGGTACCGGTTCAGCGCGCGGTCCAGGGGAGGCTGCTGTGAGCCGCGCCCGCTTCGCCTTCGCCGCGCACCCTGACGCCATCACCGACCTGCGGGAACTCCCGTCTGAGATGCGCGATTTGGCCTTGCTGGAGCTGCAGAACCTGGTCCACGGAAGCGACGACTGCTTGCCGTTGAAGGGCCGTCTCGCCGGCTTCCACAAGGTGTACGTCGACCCGGAGGTCTCTTACCGGCTGGTCATCCAGTTCCGCCAAGCGCCACCGACCTCGACCCGCAAGCGCGAGATCTACCTCGTGGCGGCTGGCAGCCGGAAGGACTACGCGGTCTACCGCGCGGCCCACCTACGGACCGAGCCCCAGCAAGGGGTCGGCCCGGACTCCGCCGCGGAGGCCCGCGTGCAGGCCGCCCGGTCTCGCTCGACGCTCACCACCGAACGGCGGACAACGGGCCGCGCGGCTGCCCCGTCACCAGCGCCGCCCTCGGCCACTGCTTCTCGAAAGGTCGCCCAGCGATGACCAACGACCGTACTGCGCTGACCCGTATAGAGCTGGCGGATCTCCTCACCGAGGCCGCTCAGAACGTCGGCGGCATCCCTGCCGCCGAGTACCCGACGGCTGCCGCCCGCTCCTACCTGCATCCCGTCTTGGGTCCGCTGGCCGCTGGGCCCCGCGTGATCACCGAGCTTAACGACCGGTTCGAGGGCTTCGTGGCCACCGAGCCACGTTCGGCGGGCCTGTTCGCTCTGGCCTCCTACGCCTCCGCGCTGGGGTGGCTCACCGAGTCGTTCGCCGAGCTGACCTCCTCGGTCGACGAGATCTGTACCCGCGTGGGCATCCCTACGGAGCCTTGCGCTCCGATCCCCGCCACGTCCGGCGGAACCGAGCGGGACGACAAATTCGACTTCGCCTTCAACGCAATTGAGTTGGAGGCAGTCCGCAACGCAGCCGAGGCCGCCGGCCTCGCGCCGGACGACTACGTCGAGGTTCTCTCCCAGTCGCTGCTCGCCGCCGCCCGGATCACCGGCGCCTGCATAGAGATCTTCAGCGGCCTGCTCGATGACGCCGATCTCCTCAGCGAAGTGAGCGACCGCCCTCGGCTCGACAACGATCCCGGGAGCCTGCCCGCTCTGGTCCGCTCCCTGCTCGCCCGGATGGAGACGACGGAGTGAACCCGTACGACGCAGACACACACCCTGGGCCTTATCTCGTCGTCGAAGTGCTCGGTGTCGGGGATGTCAGCGTGCACGCCCTCGCACATGGTCCGGAGGAGCCACTGCACCAGGCCGCTACACGCGTCATCGAAGCCGCAGCGGCGCTGGACGAGCGACACGAGAGCGTACTCAACGCGGTCCTGCGCGCTCAGCGGCTGCTCGAAGGCACTGGTCGCGGTGAAGTCGGCCGAGCCCAGGTGTCGTACGCGCTGCTGCGCACAGCTCTCCCGGACCTCGGAGACGGCCTGGCCCAGCAGGACCGGGCATACAGCCAGCTCGTCGAGTCCCTGTCCGCCTACCGCCGGCTTCTTTCCTCGCCCAAGCCCGATCAACACGCGAGTAACAAGAGCCACGGGCCGGGCCAGAAGACGAGGCCCCACCGGGACGACGACTGGGCCGTCGCCGGGGAGCGCGGGCTAGTAGCCCTCGAAGCGGTTGCGGCCGGAGGTGTTCGCTTTCGCCGCAACGCGATCGGCGAGGACCCGTACATCTCGCGGGAGAAGGCCCAGTGGCAGGACCCGGCGGTCTTCCCGCAGACCGTGCAGCGGCTGGTCGCCGCCGGGCTACTGCATCAGGACATCACCGAGAACGTGTACCGGCCCGGCCAGCTCCTCTCGCTCACTGCGCAGGGGGAAGCCACCCTGCGTGATGGTCGCGCGACGACCTCCCGGGTGTCCGCCGCCCTCGGCCGCACCACCACGCGGACCACGTCAGGCGCGCTCTCCGACTCGGCCGCCGCGCCCGTCGCCAGAACCTCCCTCGCGACCCCCCGCTCACGCTGACCTCATCCCGATAAGGACCCCACCATGGCTGCCCCCGGCCTGCCTCCCACCTTCTCCATCGCTTCCATCGACGCCCAGCGCGTCGAGGAGGCTCTCGCCCGGATCGGGCCCAAGTGGACCACCTGGACCGCGATGACCCTGGCCCGGGTGAACGGCCCGGTGCGCGTCCGCGACGTTGCTGCGCAGCTCCCCTTCGTCAGTGAGCAGTTCGTCGGCAAACGGCTGGCCACGATGCACGCTGACGGACTGGTGATCCGCGATGACGACCGGCGGGGCGCGCCGTACCGGCTCAGCGCGCTCGGCACGTCTCTGGCCCCCGTCCTCCGCACGGTGTCGGACTGGTCCCGCACCCACCTGACACAGGAACCGATGGCCGAAGCCGAGCGTGTCGAGGATGCGCTGCGCCGCTTGCATCTTCGGCATTCGACTGCCGTGATTCAGGTACTCGACTCGGCTGACGGCCAGATGCGGTTCGTTCACATCGCCGAGGCGGCCGGTCTGGACTACGGCCTCGCACGGCAGCGACTTGTCCGGCTTCAGGCCGATGGCCTGGTCACGCGGACGGGCTCCCGGCACGGAGACCCTTACGTGCTCACCGATGCCGGCCAGGCGTTGGGGGCCGTCTACGCGAGTGTCGAGCACTGGAGCCAGCCCTTCGCGCTGCGAGGTGGAACAGCGGCACCGCGTCCGGCAGCGGCAGCCACGCGCACCCACGTCGGCATTCCGCTGGGGGCGGGAGCCGACAGCGCCCGGACCGCGGCGGCCCTACGGCGGAGCGCCGCCGCGTCGAACGTCATGTTCAGCCACGCGCCTCAGCCGGAACCGCGGGTGCCGGCGGCCGTGACCGCTCAGTCGGCACCGGGCCGGGGCCGGTGACGGGGGTGAGAACTAGAGGCCACGCGCCGCCACTACGGCATCCGCGTGCGCTCCGGCGGCTCCCGCCGCTGCATACGCGGATCCGTTCTCCTCCTTCGCTTCCGGAGACTCGACCATGTACCGCCCCTGATGACCCGACCCGGTACCAAGAGGATCGGCTGGTTCGGCGACGACTTCGAACTGTGGAAGATCAGCGCAGCCGAGGACGCCTTCTCGGCGCCTCGCTGGACGGCGACGTTCAACCTCGTCACCCCGGCCGAGATGGTCGCCGGCCTCACCGCCGCGTTGGTCCAGGACTACGACGAAGCCATCGCCTCCGACACCCTCGGCCGCTTTTTGGCAGGGCCAACCGTCCCCTGGAGGGACACCGTCCGGCCGCTGACCGATGCCGGCTGGAACCTTGACGGAGCTGCTGAACTCGGCACCGTCGAGATCATCGCTCCTGACGACCAAGCGGGCATCCTTATCGATCGGCGCGGCTACGGCTCCGACCGCACGACCGTTGAGCTGTGGGCTGGCCCGCCGGGCTGGGGCACTCGTGCCGAAGCGACGTTCACGGCCCGCACCCCGTCCCACTTGATCGCCGCAACCGCCGCTGTGATGGCGAAGTCGACCCCGGTGGTCCGCGAGCGCCACCAAGTCGACCGGCGGATGCAGCACTTGGTCACCATGACCCCTGTCGCTTCGGCCACGCCGATCGCCGAGGCTCAGGTCCCGCGCGCTCCGACTCCGCTGGACGTACGCCGCACCTCGGTCACCCAGGCCGTACACCGTGCCGCGCGGGCACCACGCACAGCAGCCGACCTCCGGGTGATGGCCGCGCAGAGCCGCTCCACGGGGGCGGCGCAGAAACGGACGGGACACCCCGCGCCCGCGACCTCTGCCCGGCTGCCGGCTAGCTCGCCGACGCCCCGGCGCGGACGCTGACTCCCACCCCAGGCCGCACTCCACTCGCGACCGTCCCCGCCCAACAGGAGTTCCACCATGCCCACCACCACCGTGCTCGACCAGGCCACGGCCATGATCGAGAACGCCTGGGGCCAGCCGATCGAAGCTCTTAAGGTCCTAGGGGTCCGCCGCCCCAGCGAGGACCCGCTCCTGCGCTGCGCCATGCACACTCGCGCGGCCCTGGCCATCACGGACAGCGCGGTAACCGTTCACCAGGACCGTCTTCACGCCCTGTCCCGGCATGGGTACGTGCCTGAATTCTACGAACTCGACCGGATCACCGAAACGGCGGTCAAGCTCCGCGTCGCCCACGCGGAGAGCCGTGCGTACCTCCAGGCGATCCGGCGCGTGGTGGAGGCTCGGGAGGCCGCCGCACCCGAGGTTGAGGCACCGGCGGTTCGGCTGCCTCAGGCCGCTGTCGCCCGCTCCGGGCAGACGCGGCACGCCCCGGGGGCCGTGCCCGAACCGTCCTCGCCGGCGGCGGTCGTAGGGCCGTCAGCGCCCACAACGGGGCCCCGACGTTGAACGCTTAGCTCCGATTCTCGTCGCGGGGGCCCTCTTCGGCCCGGGGGCCCACCGCGCGGGCCAGCTCCTCCACCGTCAGCTCCACGCGCCGGCCTTCGGCGACCCGGCGCTCCACCGTCTCCTCGTCCGGCCACCGGTCGGGCTGTGCGCCGACTCCCCACTGGCCGTCGGCGACCATCGCGATGTCGCCCACGGTCCAGGGCCGTCCGGCGGCGCGGATCTTGCGTTCCAATCCGGCGCCATCCCAGTGTCTGCTCGCCTCGGCCATCGCTGTCCCCCTTCTCTCGCCTGCGGCCCGTCACCGCAACCCAAGTAGGACAACCGCAGTGGCCTGTCCATTCCCCGGGTCTCCCGTGACCTGCCGACGGCCCCAAGTTCGCCCACGGCAGACGTCCCTGCCTGGAAACGACTACGCACTTCGGCATGATGCATGCCAACGTACGGGTGTCGGGAAAACCGCAGGTCAACGAAGGGATCCACCAAGCCGTGAGCACCTCTGCCACCCTCCTTCCGGCCGTTGTCCGCCCCACGGCGGATGCCCTCCACTGGCTCTCCGCCGACCACAGTGCGGGCCCGGTGCTCGATCTCCTGGACGCACTCGGGTGGGCGATCGTCGACACCCCCGAGGCCAACGTCCACGCGACCAGCCCCGACGGCTGTGTCTACGTCGGCTGGCTCCCCGAGGACCCGTCGGCCTGGCAGCGCAACATCGTCCGGCACGTCCGGGTGCAGCCCGCCGATGGCGACGCCTGGGTCCAGGAGTTCGGTCTCCACACCCCCTCCGAGGCCGTTGCCGGATTCCTCGCCGCCCTGGACACCAACTCCTCGTGCTGACTGCCGACCAGCCCCCTCAATGTCCACCGTTCACGGAGACTCCCTTGCCCCAGTACCTGACCGTCGGCCACCTGCTCCGCCAGCTCCAAGAACTCGACCCCAACCTGCCGGTCCGTCTCGCCATCAACCCCGACTTCCCCTTCGCCCACTTCGTGGGAGCCACGGTCGTCGTCCGCGACGGCAAGGCGTACATCGCCGACGACGGCCAGGAGGACTACCTCCCGGTGGGAGCGCGCGACGCCCTCACCTGGGCCTGATCGCTTCCCTACCATCACGGAGGCTTCCCATCTCGTCACTCTCGCGCCCCGCACCCCGCCTCGCGCTGCACACTGTCGCGGCGCACCCCATGCCGCACGGCGTGCACAGCGCGCTTCTCCAGCGCATCTCCACCCGCCCCGACGGCCCCCTCGACATCACCTGGCTCGCCGCCGAAACTTCCAGGCTCCCCCTCGGACGCATCCGACTGCGCTGGGAGCCCGCCTCGCCCAGCGGCTGGGACGTCACGGTGCATCTGGGTGTGACCACTGCCGAGGTACTCCTTGGTTCCTGGCCCGCCGCCCCGGACGACTGGCCGCGCCTGGTCCATCCGACCCTGTACGAGGTGACCGGCCTATGCGCCGCCCTCTCTTTCGCGACCGACGCCCTCGACCTCTCAAACCGGCTCGCCGGGGTCTGGTAAGCCACCGAACGCGTAGGCCGCTGACCTGTACCGCGGCTGAGGCTCGTCAGTGACGCCCTACGGCGTGCTGACTGTGATAGACGCTGATGAGCTGGCCACTGGCTCTCAGCCGCTCCCACGCCTCTGTGGCATCGAGATCGTTGTACATGTCCGGCGACGCTATCGGCTGAGGGGCAGGGCTGCTCCTGGAATGACAAGACCGCATGCTGTAGGGAACTCCAGGCCTGGATCCCGGAGGGACCTTCCTCACTACGAGGCAGCACTCTCCGGCGGCTCAGGCACCCACCCGCTCAAGGCTCAACGAGGCGGGAGCGATGCAAGATGAGACCGCACGCGCCGGCTGAAGTGTGCTGCGCAACGCGTGTCTCTCACGAGTGCAGCCAGGTTGTGCCATACGGTCTGGCGAATATCCCTGGGCGTTGTCCGATGATGGCGTGCCAGGGTCTGCTCCACGGCAGCGACGTTGCCGGGCAGTGGCTGAGCGGAGCTGCGGTCGCCGAAGGGGTGGTCGGTCTCGGTCAGCACACGATCGAGCGGGATGGTCTGCAGCAGAGCCGTCTTGCGCGCGGCGGAGACGTTGACGGAGAAGTAACAGCCCAGGCGGACGGCACGGGCGGTCTGTTCCGGGTCGCCGAGCCACCAGTGGAGGACCATGCCGGGGGCCGGGGCGCGTTCGAGTTCGTCGAGCACCTGCTCGCAGGCGCCGTAGCTGTGGATGCTGGCGATGCGCGGGGTGCGCTCCAGGACGCCGAGGACACTGCGGAGAGTGGTCTGCTGGCGCTCGAGCGGGACGCGGCTCTTGCCGTCGAGTCCGATCTCGCTGACCAGGGGTGTGTGGGCGATCAGCTGGGTGAAGGTGTCGGGGTCGAATGCGGTGTGGCTGCGCGCGAGTCCGGGATGAGCGCCGACTCCCCAAATGATCCGGTCGTCGTGCCGCTGGACAGCCTCAGTGGCCTCGGTCAGGGAGCGGGTAGCGGCGAAGATGACGGCGCCTAGGCCTGCGAGGTCGTCGGCCGGGACGCTGGTGTCGATGTGTGCGTGCAGGTCCAGCGGCGGCAGTGCGCTCGTCCTCATGGGTACAGCAACTCCAGTTCTGCGACCCCCCGCCTGCACAGGTCGTAGGCCTGGCGGGTGGAGTAGTCGGAGGGCAGGTTCAGGGTGGTGATGTCGGCCGGGCGCAGCCCGCGAGCGAGGAAGGTGCGCAGGGAGGGTTCGACCGACTTGCCGGTCAGGTAGGCGCTGAGGTTCTCGGCGTGGCGGGTGTGAAGGTAGTCGGTCGTGTCCTCGATCTGGGCGGCGCGGAAGGAGGCGCGGCGCAGCAGGCAGCCGAAGCACACGCCGCAGTGGGTGCGTACGGGGATGCGGTGGGTGCGGTGTCCGGTGTGGGCGCAGGAATGGGTGTTGCTGAGCAGCCGGGTGGCTGCGGCGGGGCCGACCAGTTCGGCGGCCCGGGTGAACATTTCGCCTTTGGTGTGGGCGGCGAAGGGGTTGTGGACGTGCGCGTGGGCTCCGGCGTCGTGGGCGATGGCGGCCAGGGTCTGCAGGAAGAGGGGGTGGGTGGTGCGGGTGGATACGGCGCCACGCTGGTCGGCGGTGAGCGGCACGTTGAGGGAGGCGAAGCCGTTCTCCGGGATCCATAGCGGGACCTTTTCCACTGCTGCGGCGGCCAGGCCGAGGGCGAGGAAGAGCAGAGAGCGGGTGCGGGTGGAGTACTCGTTCGGCAGTTTCGTGCCGGTGGGCTGATGACTTTTGCGGGAGAAGCGCAGGGCCTGGTGGGGTTGTGGGGGGCCGTCGATGAGGTGGGCGATGGTGTCGGCGACGGTTCGTTGGATGGGGGCGAGGGTGGTGGCGCCGACATGGGAGAGCAGCAGATGCTGCTCGGGGGCGAGGTCGTGGCGGGAGTGCAGGGCGCCGACGGCGGAGTCGGCGCCGCCGCTGAGCAGGACCACGCGCCGGATCCCGGGGTGTGGTGTGTCGCAGATGGTTTCGTGCGGGGCGCCGGCTGTGTGGAAGCGGATTGACCATTGGTCTCCGGACAGGAATGCCAGGAGGGCTTCGAGGCGTTCGCGCACCGCGGTCCAGCGGGCCACGTCGTAGACGGGGACGTCCAATTCGAAGGCGCGCTGGGTCCAGTTGGAGCGGGCGGCGCGGCGGGGGGCGGTTCGGTCGGCGGCGTAGACCAGGGTGGCCAGGCGGACCAGTTCGATGTTGGGTTCGGGAACGGGGCCCAACGCGCCCAGGGACGGTCCGAGGGTGGAGACGAAGGAGCCGCCGGCACCGGCGGGCCACCAGAACGCGGTGGTGTCGTCGGGCACGGGCCGGGTCGTGTCCGCGTCCAGGCGCAGGGTGTAAGCGGGCATCAGGGCTCCATCCAGATGGACCGCATCGCGGTGATTCCCTCTTCTACGGCCTGGGTGATCTCGGTGGTGCTGGGGCCGGTGATCGCGAGGGAGGCGCGGTCGGCCAGGGCGCGTGCGGTCTCGCGCAGTTGGCGTTCGCCGCCGGCGGTGGCCCAGGCGGGGCGGGAGCCGTCGTTCATCGTCGCGGCGGTCTCGCTGATGACCGCCTCGAAGATGATCAGTGCCAGGGTTTCCCGGACGACTTCGTCGGGGCTTGGGGGTGTGCTGTCGGTGCCGGCTTCCAGGACCCATTGGGCCACTTCGCTGGCGACGAAGCGGCGTTCCTGGTCTTCGATGGTGCCGTCGGCGAGCGGCCCGCAGGCTGCGTCCACGATCCGGCGGGTCCAGTCGATCGGGTCGTCGGCGGCAGCCTGCAGTTGTGCGTAGTCGAGGCCGAGTTCCTGCAGAGCCTGCGCGTTGCCGGTGCGGTAGGCGTAGGCCGCGGCCGCGGCACGGCCTGCGGTGCGTGAGGACCGGGCGACGCTGCGCTGTGCCCCTCCCCCACTGCGGCCTCCCCCGTCCCCGCCAGCTCCCCCGCCTCCGCCGCCGGGGCCGTCGGCGTGACCGCTAGAGGGACGGAACAGGCCGAGGGCAGGGATCAGCTGATCGGTGTTGAGCTGGGGTGGGGGCCCGCCGGGGCCGGAGCCGGTTAGAGCGTCGAGCCACTGGGTGACGTTGTGCTGCAGTTGTTTGCTGGCCGGTGTGCCGTTTCCGGTGTAGGAGCCTTTGGTGCCCATCAGCGGCTGCTTCCTGCACCCAGGGCGATGACCAGGGTGCGCCCGATCTGGTCCTGGCCGGCCGGGACATGGCTCTTCCAGTGCTCCAGCACGCCGCGGAAGACGGGGACGGCGGACGGGAGGACCAGGATGGTGGCCGGTTGCAATTCTCGGGCAGGGATGGACTGCAGGAGGCGGGTGGCCCGCTCGGTGGTGGCCGGGTACGCAGTGGTGATGCGGACCAGGCTGCGCACGGCTGCGGTCTGTTCGGTGGGCCGGTCCCGGCCGGCCCGGCCGAGGTATTCGACCAGGCTCAGGGCGTCGTCCTCGCCGAGCGCGGTGACGTCGGCTTCGCTGACCCGACGCTGGTCGAAGCGCACGCTGGACAGCAGGTTGGCCGCGATGTCGCGCAGCCGGCCGGGCAGTCCGGCATCGAGGAGCTGCTCGCCGGTGAACGCGGCTGCCAGGTAGAGGTAGGGGGCCAGATCCACGGGGCCGAGGTCGGGGGGAAGTTTGGCCCATCGGATCAGGTCGTCGTCGAAGGTGACCGGCTCGCTCTCGCCTTCGTCCGGCGTCGGTTGCTGTTCCGGGGAAGCGGCGTCGTCGGGAGCGGAGTCGGCGGCGATGGGGGGTTCGGGGGCGGGCCGGCCGGCGGTTGTTTCCAGTTTGGCCATGCGGGAGCGCAGTTCGCCGCGGGCCAGCCATCCCAGGACGGTGGCGAAGGCGTTGGGCAACAGCTTCTCCAAAACCATGAGCTTGGCCACGATGTCCGGCTCGAGTTCGATGCCGCGATGGCCGGCGACGGACTGGCGCACCCGCAGGTCGTTGAGGAAGCGCTTGATGCGGCGGGGGCTGCCTTGGAGCTTCTCGTAGAGGATGGGTGTCATCCGTGAGGCAAAGGCCATTTCGGCGAAGATGTCGTTGCCGTTCACGGCCTCGGCCAGGTCGTCCAGCAGGCCCTTCTCCAGCCGCAGGTGTACGCAGGCCTCGATGTAGGGGGTGAGTTCCTCGACGGTCAGGCGCTGAGAGAGCTGCAGCAGGACGAGGAATGCCTCGGTGTCGAAGCGGCTCAGGGTGGGCAGCGGCACCGTGGTCTGCACGATCTTGTGCAGGTAGAGGCTGGCCGGTTCCTCGAAGTATCTCTCCTGTGCTGCCTGTTGTCCGCTGCCGGGGTCGGGGAAGCGGGCTCGCAGGGCGTCGGCAACCCGGTGCTCGTCGGCGGCGACGACGAAGGCCATCTTCGGCACCGCCAGGAACAGCCGGATGGTCT
Organism: Streptomyces sp. NPDC005752; assembly: GCF_040630715.1. Taxonomy (NCBI): domain Bacteria; kingdom Bacillati; phylum Actinomycetota; class Actinomycetes; order Kitasatosporales; family Streptomycetaceae; genus Streptomyces; species Streptomyces sp. NPDC005752. The sequence goes on from NZ_JBEXYB010000053.1 coordinate 35,938, forward strand.
CCAGCGTGTCCACGACTGTGTCAGGCAGGCAGCGGTCGAGATCGTCGACCAGCACGACCACGCGCCTGAGGTGGCTGAGTTCGGCGGACTCCATCAGTGTGCGGAATTCACTCCGGAATTCGCCGAGTCCGCGTGAGGGCGGGTCGCCTCCGTCGGCATCATCGTTGCCGGGCTCGGTGTTGATCAGGCTGGTGAGGTCGTCGACGGAGGGCAGCTGTAGGGTCAGGGACGTCTTGGCCGCCACTTGCAGGGCCTTGGCCCAGTCGACTCGCTGGCGCAGCTTGGTCAGCATCGTCCGGGCGCGGCTGATGCGGCCCTCTGGCTGTTCCTTCTTGGCGAGCTCGGCGGCGACGGCGCTGAGCACCTCTCCGATCAGGGTTTCTTTGGCGCCCACACCGGGGTCGTAGCGCCACGGGTCTGTGCTGATCACGAGAATGGTCGTGTCCGTCGCGGGCGGCTTGGGGGCGAGTTCGTCCTCGATGAGGCGGAGCACGGTGGTCTTGCCGCTCCCCCAGGCGCCCGAGACTCCGATGGTCGCGGGGTCAAGGTCGTCGTCGAGGACGGCCTGGACCACGGTTTTGGCCACCGCGTCAAAAGACAGAAGATCCAGGCGGGTCGGCTCGTCCGACCACAGCTGTGCAGACATATTACTCTTGCCCATCCCCAGGGCCTGTGACTATCTCGTCTCAGGCGGTACCCGCACCAGCACTGCGTATACGGGCGCTTTCGAGTGTGCAGCAAGCCCACACAATAGTGCTCGTTTCATCCTCAACAACAGAAACAGGCGCATCCGTTGCGGCCGCCGAAGTGGCCGACGCCGACCCGGGGCGTGGCGGCGGATGACTGCATCCTCGGTCTGCCCGTGCCAACGCGATTCGGCCATTGCGGGCGCGAAGCCGGGCGCGCGCCACAGCCGAGAGAGTAGCCGCCAGCCCGCACCCAGTACGCCAATGCGTCGATCAACTCACGCCGCAGATGCTTGCGTGGGCGCTCACCCGGCATCACGGGCGGCATCAGCGGTTCGAACCCCGCCCACTCGACATCGAAAAGATCCGTAGGATACCCCCGCCGTTCGGCCACACGCGCCTCTCCATAGTGCAGGGACTGCTAGCTCGCCTGCCCTCACCGGGACTTAGCAGATATCTCCTAACTCCATTGCTGTTACGGTCCGTTACGCTGCAACGTTCGAGGTGCAGCGCCAGTCTGTCGGCAAAGCGGCACGGTGGGTTAGGCGCCTCTGTCACCCCGGTGGCGCCTCCAGCCCCTTACCTGCCTACTCCAGGTAAATTCCGGCGAACGCACCGTCGAACCCGAGCGCGGCCAGGCCCGCCTCGACACTCGGGTAGGTCGTCCCGCGCGGGCCGCCGACCAGGGCGTCGAAGTCGGCGCGGCTGATCTCGGGCTCGAGCCACTGGTTGCCGCACCGGCAGCGGACCCAGACGTTGCGCCAGTGGTTGATGAGCAGCCAGTCGCGTCGGGCACGGCAGGCGGAGCACATCACGGGGATGCCCCCGAGAGCGGGTTCGCGTGAGTGGCCGACGCAGCGAATCGCCCCGGGTCCGTCGGCTGGCCGCGTCTCGGCCTGGAGCTGCAGCAGGGCGTCGGTACCAGTGGGGAGGACGGGCAGCGCGAGTGCCGGCTCCGTGGTGCGGGTGGTGGTTCTGAGCACGAGCGTCATCTCCCGGTTGTCGGTCCTGTCTTCATCCGTAACAGCCGGTGGAACCGGCTGTCCATACATTTCGCGGCGTCCGCTCGGTCGGTGGTCGACTACCGGTTCGATCTGTTCAGCGACGTGGTGAGCGGCGGTTGGGGTCTTGAACAGTCCCGAGCGGTGCGGCTGCCGTCGCCTTTCGTTCACTGGTGCGGCTGCTCGGCGTGGTGGCCTGGCGGGTGGCGGCCTGCGGTCGACGGGCACCGTCACCCGGGTGTGCCGGGAGCTGGGCGATGCGCCGCAGGCGCCAGACGAGGACGTCGTTCACGTCATCGGCACTGTCGAGTTCGCGCATGTCGATGGCCTGGCGCAGGAGGGCCTCGGAGTCATGGCCTGCCCGCTCGGCCTGGGCGAGGGTGGCGACCAAGGCGTCGGTCCTCGCTTCCGTGCCTCCTGCCCGTACGACCTTCTCCGGCAGGACGGCGCGAAGGGTGGCTTCGTGCATGCGGCGCTGGGCTTCTGGAAGGGCCCGACCTTGGTCGTGCAGCACTCGCATCGGGGTGGCGGCGGCCTGCCGGTAGGCGGTGCGCAGGTGCGCGGCGGCTTGTCGGGAGGCGTGGGCCTGCTGGGCGTGTCCACGCGCGGAGTGCCAGCGGGCGGCGGCGAGGGTGACCAGGACGAGGGTGGAGACGAGCATGGCGGTGGTGCCGCCGTCCTCGCCTCGGCCGAGCGCCCCGCCGGCCTGGACAATGCCCCGGGCGGCTGAGCGGAGAGCCCGGGTGTCGGCGCGTTCGGCGCGGACATGACTGCGGGTCGCCCGCTCGAAGGCGCGGGCTGCGGCGGCCAGCTCGGCGCGGGTGGTGGCCGGTGAGGTCTGGGCCACCGCGTCGAGTAGTTCTCCGACGCCGACAAGCTGGGGGGCGGCCTCGCCTTCCTCGTCGCGTTCCAGGAGCGTGGCCGAGCGCTCTGCGATGACGACTGCGTTGCGTCGTTGACGGGCGGGCGGTGACCAGTTCGTCCGGTCAGCGCCGACCGCGGGCGCGCTCGGCTCGGCGGCCCGGTCGATGAGGCGTAGGCGGATCTTCGGAAGGGAGAGGTCGGGGGCCAGTTTGGAGCCGGGGTACCAGACCGGGTCTCCGTCGCGGTTGCGGTCGCCGGGCAGGGCCACGTTGTAGCCGAGCGCGTCACCGGACGGAGCGTGCCGCAGCTTCACCCGCACCCCCGCCTCTCGGAGCCGCGTGAAGAACTCCTCTTCCGAATCCGCTCCCGCCACGGCTCGACGAACGGCCTCGCGGAGCGTCTCGCGCGAGGTCTCCGGGCGGCCGGTGCGCTCGGCCTTGAACTTCTCGGCGCTGCTGGGATTCTTCGCTGCGGTTCCGTCGCCCGCGTTCAGGCGCCGCAGGCCCATCTCCTTCTCGATGCGGCGGCATTCGGCCTGGGCCTTGTTGAAGTCGTAGTTCAGGCGCGGGTTGCGCAGGTCGCCGCGTACGAGGGTGGCGACGATGTGGATGTGGTCTTCCGCGTGGCGGACGGCGATCCACCGGCAGCCGTCGGGGTCTCCCGCCGGGGCGATGCCGGTGGCGTGGACGATGCGCTGGGCGACGGCGTTCCACTCCTCGTCGTCCAGCCGCCGGTCCCCGGGGGCGGTGCGGACCGAGCAGTGCCAGACGTGCTTGGCGGGCGCGCGGTCGCCGGCCTGCTTGACCCGCAGGTCCAGGGCGGCGGTGAGCCGGGCGAGGGTGACCTTCGGGTCGGAGTCGAGGCCGGTGTCGCGGCCGGGGTCGGGGGCGAAGCCGTCCCAGGAGCCGACGAGGTGCGCGTCGGTGTGCTCCTCGCGCCGTCCGGGGCCGTACAGGTAGACGAGGAGGCCGTGGGTGCGGGAGCCGCGTCCGATGTCGGGAACCATCACAGCCGCCGGGTCACGAGGTCGTTCGCCGCGTCATCGACGCGGGCGAGAAGTCCGGTCAGCGCGCCCAGCGCGTGTTCGAGTTCACCGGCGCGCGGGTGGCCACCGCTGTTAAGGACGAAGGCGATCTGGTTGATGTTGTTGCCGATCCGGGCCAGCGCGGTGCGCAGTGCGGCGAGTTCGTCGATGGCGGCGTCGAGCTGGTCGTTGCTGTGCACGGCGGCGCATCCGCGGGCGGCGTTCAGGCCGGAGACAGCGAGGAAGCGGGCGACGGTGACGCCGCGCTTGGTGGCGGCCTCGGCGATCTCGGTCTTCTCGGTGTCGGAGAGGCGGGTGGTCGTCTTGCGGGTGCGCTCGCTGGGGTTGCGGGTGCGGCGGCGCGGTTTGCGGTCGGGGTAGGCGGGCGTGCTCGGGCTCGGCTGCTCGCGGTGGTCGTCGCGGCCGGCTTCTCCCCCGGTGACCGGCGCCCCCTGGTGCCGGTTGCCCGGCTGGTCCCCGTGCGCCCTCGCTCGGGGACCAGCCGCGGGGAGA
>NZ_JBEXYB010000054.1:0-39107 GCF_040630715.1 Streptomyces sp. NPDC005752
GGCAGCCATCACTGATGGCTGCCCCTACGGCGTCGTGCCCGGACGAGTCCACCCAGGCACGACGTGCAGACGTCGGCTCCCAAGCGCCTGGTTCATGGCTTGGCGATGATCTCCAGGATGCCGGCAGTCCAGGTGAAGCCGGCGCCGACGCCGGACAGCAGGCAGGTCTGACCGGGCTCGAGGGCGCCCTCGGAGACGAGGTGGGCCAGCCCGGCGAACTGGTCGCCCGCGCCGAGATGCCCGACCTGCCGCCCCCAGGACCAGGTGGATCGCTGCGGGTCGATGCCGAACGGGTCGAAGTACTGGGCCCGCATCCGGGTCCGGCCCAGGTTCGGCAGCACGTACCAGTCGATGTCGCTGAATTTCACGTCCGCTTGGGCGCAGGCCCGATCGAACGCCTCCCGTTGACCCGCCTGGATGCGGTTGAGCAAGGCCTCCACCCCGAGCTCGCGCACCAGGGCGTCGCTGTTCAGGTCGACCGGCGATCCGGAGGCCATCGGCGCGTCGCTGAACCGCTCACCCCGGCTGCCGCGCTCCAGTCCGGAGTCGGACACCGAGACAAGGCTGCGGATCCTGGCGAATCCGGTGCGGGTGGACAACACCACGGCGGCGCCGCCGTCGCCGAAGGGGGAGCTGGGGTCGCTACGCCACCGGTCGAAGCCCGGTAGGCAGAACCTGTCGGCCGTGGTGATCAACGCGGTCGGCCGATCGTTGGCAGTCAGGTAGCTTGCCGCAAGCTCCAAAGCGATCATGCCACCGTTGGACATCTGGCGGACCTCGAGGGCCGGGCATGAGCCACCGCCGGAGAACTGTTGGACGTACGACGCCGGTGGCCATACGTCGTGACCTTGGTGGTACGTGCAGGCGTGCAGCAGCAGGTGAAGGTCCTCCGGCTCGCACTTGGCGCGTTCGAGGGCGGCCCGTGCGGCCAGCACCGCCATCTCCGGTGCCGACTTGTCTGACGAGACGCATACCGACTCGATGCCGGTGTTCCAGACCCGCGCCCGTTCGACGAGGCCGGCTCGTTCCGCCTCGTCGAGTGTCATGCGCTCGGGCAGCCACGAACTCGCGGCGGCTATGTAGAGTTCATTGCTCATTGGCGTCCTCCCACGGATTGAATCAGGTACCGCATCGGTCAGATTCGTCTTGTACGGCGGAGGCTCGGTCGAGGCCCAGGCGAGGCATTGCCGCCCACCGACGGTCTTCGTCGGAATCGGCTCGCCCGGGGGAGAACATTTTCTTCCTTGGCCAAGTGATCGCCTGTCGCCGTCGATCGGAACTCGATCGGGTGTCGAAGCGTCCCCGCAATCTTGGTTCCGACGTTACGAGACGAAGGGGGCAACAATGGCGACGTTCACTCACGCGGAGCTGGTGGACTACGTACGCCGGGCGGCGGGCGAGGACGACGAGGTCGGCCTGGACGGCGACATCGCCGAGGTCACGTTTGCCGATCTGGGCTATGACTCGGTCGCGATGGTGGAGGTGACGCTCTTGGTCGAGCGAGAGCTCGGGATAAGCCTGCCGGAGGAGAAGACGGGCAAGGACGCGACGCCGAAGGAGTTCGTGGATCTGGTCAACGAGTTGCTGCCCGCGTCGAAGTAGCCGCGGACCCGGTGCGTGGACGACTCAATAGAGGGGATGTCATGTACAGCGCAGAACACGAGCAACGCTTCGACAACGACGCGCCGGCGGCAACCGAGCAACTGGGCTTGCTCTCCGAGATCCTCAACCGGGAGACGTTCAGCATCCTGGGCGAGGAGGTACGTGTCGGTCACGGCTGGCGCTGCTGGGACGTGGGCGCCGGGGAGGGCTCCGTGTCCCGCTGGCTGGCGGCCAGAGTGGGAACGTCCGGACATGTGGTGGCCAGCGACCTCAAGCCGCAGCACGTGCCCAGCCATCCACGCATCGAGGCGATCCGTCATGACCTCACCAGTGACCCGTGGCCGGAGCCGGAGTTCGATCTGATCCACGCCCGGTTGCTGTTGATGCATCTGGCCGACAAAGAGGCCATCGCGGTGAAGCTGGCCGCGCACCTGCGGCCGGGCGGTGCGCTGGTGCTCACCGACTGGTACTCCGGTCACGCCGACGAGGGCCTGATCAAGTCCCCGGTTGACGACTACACCGAGCGAATCTTCCAGGAGTACCACGACGGTGTGCTGAAACTCGCCGGGCAGACCGGTATGGACTTCGACTGGGCGGCGCGTACGCCGGACGTGCTCTTCGCCGCCGGCCATCGGGATCTCACGGTGCGGGACTATCAGGCACCGGGAGAGGGCGGAACGCCGACCGCGCGGCTCGCTCGGCTGCACAGCTACATGCTGGAGCCCTTCCTGCTGAGCCAGACCAACTTGACCGCCGCCGATCTTGACGTGATCCGCCAGACGCTTCTGGACGCGAAATTCGAGATGGTGACAAACCACACGCGCACAACCGTCGTCAGGGTGCCGAAGTGAGGATCGGCGAGAGGAGGCAGGCCACGTCGGGAAGGGATGTGCGCAAGGGGCTGGCTGAAACTGGCCGCCATAGCGGTTGCCGCGGCGGCTGACCGAGCAGCCACAGCAGGTTAGACCGGGGCAAAGGCCATCGTGCGCCTCGGGGTTGGACCTCACCGTCCTCCCCGAACCTCGCTCGGTGGCCCCTGGTCTGTTCCGGGGCTGGGCGTCGGATCAGTGGAAGCACATGAAGGGCCCCCTCGGGCTTGCCGACCTTCTCTCCCTCTGCGCTGAAAATCAGTCAACGATTTGACATGTTCTTGTCGGGAAACGGGGGTGCGGGTTACGGTTGTTGCGCGCTGGCAAATAATGGGGGAGTTATGAAGGCTGCTGCGGCACGGGCCCTGACGGAAAAGCGACGCACCAACTTCGCAGTCGATAGTGTCAGTCCGACGCCGGAGCTCTACAGACGGCTGGAGCCCCGAAGGCGTGCCGTGCACAGTACCTGCAGGATTCCGGCACCGTCGCGGGAATTACCGGTCCGCTCTGGGACATGTCATGCAGCGTGACCGCGACGACCGCTTTCGGATCGTGCTTGTCAACGACCATACGCTGCTGCGCGAGGCGGTGTGCGAGGCGCTCGACGCGGAACCGGACATGGTTGTGGTCGGCGACGTCGCCAGCGGCGCGGCCAGCGTCCTGCACTGCAAGATCGAACAACCCGACGTCGTGCTGCTCGACGTGAACATTCCGGGCGAGTCGGCGACCGAAACGGTGCAGGCCATCCGCGCCGCATCGCCGAACGTCAGGATCCTGATCCTCGGCATGCTCGACGACCCGGCGCTGGTACGCCAGTTGCTCGACTGCGGCGTTCGTGGCTACCTGACGAAGTCGGTGAACCGGACCGACCTGGTGTCCAGTGTTCGCGCGGTGTGCGCCGACGACCTCCGCATCGTCCTTCACGTATCCGCCGAGGCGCTGACCTATGTCGCCTCGGCGGCGAACTGCCCGGACATGCTCACCAAGCGCGAGCTGGAGATTCTTACCCTGGTGGGCAAAGCTATGAGTAACCGGCAGATATCGCGGCGGCTGACGATCGCCGAGGGCACGGTGAAGCGCCATCTGGGAACCATCTTCACGAAGTTGGGCGCTTACTCCCGGCTTGATGCCGTCAACAAAGCGGCATCCATAGGGATCATAACCCGCGTCGAGTAGGACCTTTCGAGAGTTCCCCGCCGGATGGCGAAAGCGTTATGTCGGCATGCTCCTTTGAGGCTTACTCGTAGCGCATTCGCGGCGTATTCGTGGCTGGCAAGAGCAGTGCACCACTTGGCGCTTCACCGGGTTGTTGCTGCCGTCTGGAGCTGATCTAATCCTTGGCCGGAGAGCCTTCGTTCCTCGTTCCCAGAGGGCCGTCAATCCGAAAAAGGCCATAGGGCACGTGAATTCGTTCTCGCCCGACGTCCGGCAGGTGGTCGACACTGAATCCGGTTACTGGGTGGAACCATCAAAGAGAGGTTCACAGACTGTGACAAGCTTAAAGGGCAAGACCGCGCTGGTGACCGGCGGTCGGACGGGCATCGGCTTCGGTATAGCCACCGCGTTGGTCGAGCGGGGCGCGAACGTCGTGATCACCTCGCGCAGTGAGGACAAGCTGCGCGAGGCAGCCGCCGAACTTGGTGATGAACGGGCTGTCGGCGTCGCGGGCGAGGCCAACGATCCCGAGCATCAGCGGATCGCGGTGGCGACCGCCGTCGAACGGTTCGGATCGCTCGATCTGCTGGTGAACAACGTCGGCGGTACGGAGAGGAACGCCCGCCGGCTGGTCGAGACCGATGTGGCGGCCTACCGGAACACCATCGAGATGAACCTGGTGACCGCGCTGACCTGGGTGCAGGCGGCCTGGCGCGGTTGGCTCGGCGAGCACGGCGGCGCCATCGTCAACATATCCTCCATCGCCAGTATGCTCGCCGTCCCCGACGGCACCTCCTACGGGACGGCCAAGGCGGCGCTGAACCACTTCACCAAGCAGATGGCGAACGAACTCGCGCCTGGGGTCCGGGTGAACGCCGTCGCGTCCGGCACGGTACTCACAGATTTCACCAGGGTGACCGTCGAGGGCAGGGAAGAGAAGGTGGTCGGCTCCGTCCCGCTGAAGCGACTCGGTACACCCGCCGATGTCGGCGCGGCCGTGGCCTTCCTACTCTCGGACGACGCGGCCTGGATCACCGGCCACACCCTTGTCGTCGACGGCGGCAGGCTGCTCCACAACAGGTAGCAGGGCAGCGCGATCGAGGATCGCCTACCGGCGATCCTCGATCCGTCACCATGGCCTCCCCGCAGAGCGGGGAACTACCAACTGGCCTGCTCCGAACGGAACTTCTTTGACACCTCCCGGTCCGACCAGGAGTCGCGTCCGGCCAGGACCTCCTGGTGCAGCTCCTGCAGCATCTCCGACGGTTCGAGCCCGAGTTCGGTCGACAGCGTCTTGCGTAAGTGCTGGTAGGCGACCAGTGCTTCGTTTCGTCGGCCGCTGGAGGCCAGCGCCTTGATCAGCTGCGCGTGATACCACTCGTTGAGCGGGTCGGCCAGCAGTGTGGCCTTCAGTTCGCCGACGAGTTCCCGGTGCCGGCCCAGCATCGCGTCTGCCTGGATGCGGAGTTCGACGGCATGCGCCCGCTGCTCCGTGAGATGGACGACGTGAGCTTGGATCGACGGGCCGGCCGTCACGTCGGCGAGCGCCGGTCCCGACCAGAGGTCGAGCGCCTGCCGCAGCAGCCGCTCCGCCGCGGCCGGATCACTGGCGGCCAGCGCGGTGCGCCCCTGCTTGGTCAGCCGGAGAAACGCTTTCAGGTCGAGCTGGTCCGGGTCCACCCGGAGCATGTAGCCGGTGCCGCATGTGGCGAGCACCTGTTCGACCGTGTGCTCCGGCACCCACGGCTCGAACTGACGCCGCAGCTGGTAGATGTACGTCTGCGCGGTGGGGACGGCGCTCTTCGGCGGCTTGTCGCCCCACAGTTCGTCAATGATCGCGTCGAGCATGACGATGTTGTTCGCGCGCAGGAGCAGCTGCGCCAGCACACGCCGAGCCATCGGCGCGGTCGGCGTGCAGTCGCCCAGATCGTTGGTGACGGTTAGGCGGCCGAGTACCTGGAATCGCAACACTGACGAATGCCTCCACACGATTGATCGTAGGGACGGGCCTCGATCCAGACTCTGCCGGTTGCTTTACTCGGCAAGCAATGCTTCGGGGCGAAGGGCCCACACCGGTGATCGTGTCGGGTCGTGTCGACTACAACCTTCGTCGCATTCCCGTGGACGAGAGGTTTGGGTGCGGCGGCACCGGCCGAGCCCGCATTCCCCGAGAGCAGAGTGAGAATCCGCTGTCATGACAGAGAACTTCGTGAAAACGAGTGGTCAGGACGTCGTCGCGGTGGTCGGTCTGGCGTGCCGCCTTCCGGGCGCGAGCTCCTCCGAGGCGTACTGGGACCTGCTTGCCGCTGGCAGGGAGGCCGTCGGCGAGGTTCCTGCCGACCGTGCCGTACACGTCGGCGCGCGGGTGGGCAGGGCCGGACTGATCGATGGGGTCACGGACTTCGACGCGGCCTTCTTCGGGGTGTCGCCACGCGAAGCCGCGGCGATGGATCCTCGGCAGCGACTGATGCTGGAACTGGCGTGGGAAGCCCTCGAGCATGCGGGAATCGACCCGTCGGTGGTGCGTGGCGACCGGGCGGGCGTCTTCCTCGGGGCGATGGGGGACGACTATGCCGGGCTGGTGCGCGACCAGGGCGTGGGAGCGATCGACGGCTTCACCCTGTCCGCGCTCCAGCGCGGCATCCTCGCGAACCGGATCTCGTACTTTCTAGGACTGTCCGGCCCGAGTGTGGTCATGGATTCGGCGCAGTCCTCGGCTCTGGTCGCCGTCCACCAGGCGTACGAGAGCGTCCGCCGCGGGGAGTCGGCGTGGGCGCTGGCGGGTGGCGTGAACCTGATCCTTTCGCCGGAGTCGACGGCGACCGCGAGCGAGTTCGGTGCGCTGTCGCCGGACGGCCGGTGCTACACCTTTGACGCGCGCGCCAACGGCTACGTGCGCGGCGAGGGCGCCGGCATGGTGGTGCTCATGCGACTGGCGGACGCCCTCGCGTACGGCCACGAGGTGGTGTGCGTGATCCGCGGCGGCGCGGTGAACAACGACGGCGGCGGCGAGCAGCTGACCACGCCGAGCCGGTCGGGGCAGGAGGAGATGCTGCGGGCGGCCCTCTCCTCGGCCGGGGTGAACCCCACCGAGGTGGGATATGTGGAGCTGCACGGCACCGGCACACCGGTGGGGGACCGAGTGGAGTCGGCGGCGCTGGCCGCGGTCTTCGCCGACCGGGACCGGCCGCTGGTGGTGGGGTCGGCGAAGACCAACCTGGGGCATCTGGAGGGCGCGGCGGGGATCGCCGGCTTCCTCAAAGTGGCGCTGTCGGTCCAGCGTGGGCAGGTGCCGGCGAGTCTGAACTTCACCGCTCCTCCGGACGACATCCCGCTCACCGAGCTGGGCATCGAGGTCGCTGCCGAGCTGCGCGAGTGGCCGGGCGAGGCACCGCGGGTGGCCGGCGTGTCGTCGTTCGGGATGGGCGGGACGAACTGCCATCTCCTGCTCGAGCAGGCACCGGATGCCCCGCCGGCCGAGGAGCGCCGCCCCGAGGCGGCGGGCACGATCCCGTGGCTGGTGTCCGGCGGCACCGCGCAGGCCCTGCACGCCCAGGCCGAGCGGCTGGCCGGTCATGTCGCCGCACAGGACGGTCCGGACCCCCTTGACATCGGGTTCTCGCTGGCGACCACCCGCGCCGCGCTCGCGCACCGGGCCGTCGTGATCGGCACCGATGCGGCCGAGTTGAGCGACGGCCTGACCGCGCTGGCAGCGAACGAGCCGGCGCCGAATGTCGTGTCCGGTGTAGTCTCCGAGGGCGGCACGGCCTTCATGTTCACCGGACAGGGCGCGCAACGAACCGGCATGGGACGGGATCTGTACGCGCGGTTCCCGGTGTTCGCCGGGTCCTTCGACGCGGTGTGCGCGCGACTGGATCCGTTGCTGGGCAGAGGGCTGCGGGAGATCGTGTGGTCCGACGCGGACCTGCTGGGCCAGACCCAGTACACGCAGGCGGCGCTGTTCGCACTGGGGACGGCGTTGTTCAGGCTGGGGGAGTCGTTCGGAGTACGTCCGACGCACCTGATCGGCCATTCGATCGGTGAGGTCACCGCCGCGCACGTCGCGGGGGTGCTCTCGCTGTCCGACGCCTGCACGCTCGTCGCGGCACGCGGACGGTTGATGCAGACGGCGCCGTCCGGGGGGGCGATGGTGGCCATCAACGCCGGTGAGGGTAACGTGCGGGAGCTGCTGCCCGAGTCAGGGGTGAGCATCGCCGCCGTCAACGGGCCCCACTCGGTGGTGATCTCCGGTGACAGCGACCTCGTACTCGCGATGGCTGAATTCTTCCGCGCCAAGGGAGTGAAGACCAAGCAGCTGAACGTCAGCCACGCATTCCACTCCCACCATCTCGACGGAATCCTGGGCGAGTTCGCCGACACCATCCGCGGGCTGACCTTCCATGCCCCCCAGATCCCCGTCATATCGAACCTCACCGGGCGCCCCGCCACCACGGACGAGCTGACCGACCCGGGCTACTGGGCACGCCAGATCCGCGGCACCGTCCGCTTCGCCGACGGCATCCGCACCCTGCACGACGCGGGCGTCTCCCGCTGCCTGGAGCTCGGTCCCGACCCCGTACTCGCCGGCATGGCCCGGGAGACTCTCGCCGAGCAGGCACCGGCGGCGGTGTCCATGATGCGCACCGGGCAGGCGGAAGTCCTTGCGCTGCTCAGGGCGCTCGGCACCCTGCATGCCACGGGGGCAGCAGTGGACTGGACGCCGCTGCTGAACGGCGGCCGCAGCGTCGCGCTGCCCACCTACGCCTTTCAGCGCCGCCGGCACTGGATCGGCGAAGCGCGCGAGGCCGCACCCGCCGCGGAGCCGGCACCCGTCCGCGACCGTGAGGGCCTGCTCGGTCTGGTGCGCACGCACCTCGCTGCTGTCCTGGCGTACGACGCGGTCGACATGACGCCGCTGACGTCGTTCAAGGACCTCGGGCTGACGTCGCTCACCGCGGTCGAGCTGTGCGCCGGGCTCTCCACGGAGCTGGGACTGGTCCTGCCCGGATCGCTGGTGTTCGACCATCCCACCCCTGACCGGTTCGCGGCGTACCTGTATGCGCAGCTCACAGGGCACAGCGGTGCGGATGACGCGGTGAGTGTCCGGGCCGCCAGCGACAGCAGCGCCGATGATCTGATCGCTGTCGTCGGGATGGGGTGCCGGTTTCCCGGTGGCGCATCGTCGCCGGACGATCTGTGGGAGCTGGTGCGGTCGGGCCGGGACGCTGTGTCCGGGCTGCCGCGAGACCGTGACTGGGACCTGGACAACCTGTTCGACCCGGACCCGGAGACCTCTGGGCGTACCTACGTTCGGCATGGCGGTTTCCTCGACGACATCGCCGGTTTTGATGCCGGGTTCTTCGGGATCTCGCCACGCGAGGCGCTGGCGATGGATCCGCAGCAGCGGTTGCTGCTGGAGACCGCGTGGGAGACGTTGGAGGACGCTGGCATCGAGCCCGGTTCGCTGCGCGGCAGCGATACGGGCGTGTTCATCGGTGCCATGGCCGGCGACTACGGCCCGCGGCTCGACACTCCGCACGGCGGGGTCGACGGATACGTGCTCACCGGTACCACCGGGAGCGTCACGTCCGGCCGGTTGGCGTATTTCCTCGGTCTGGAGGGGCAGGCGGTGACGGTGGACACGGCGTGTTCGTCGTCGCTGGTCGCGTTGCATCAGGCCGCTCAGGCGGTGCGAAGCGGTGAATGCTCTCTGGCGGTGGCCGGTGGCGTGAGCGTGATGTCCTCACCCGGGGTGTTGGTGGAGTTCTCCCGGCAGCGTGGGTTGTCTGTTGACGGGCGGTGCAAGGCGTTCGCGGAGTCGGCTGATGGCACTGGTTGGGGTGAGGGTGCGGGGCTGGTGGTGCTGGAGCGCTTGTCTGACGCGCGTGCCCGTGGGCATCGGGTGTTGGCGTTGTTGCGGGGTTCGGCGGTGAATCAGGACGGTGCTTCGAACGGTCTGACGGCGCCGAACGGTCCGTCGCAGCAGCGGGTGATCCGCCGGGCGTTGGCGGATGCGGGGCTTGGTGCCGCGGATGTGGACGTGGTCGAGGCGCATGGGACGGGGACCAGGCTCGGGGATCCGATCGAGGCGCAGGCGTTGCTGGCCACGTACGGGAGGGAGCACTCCGAGGATCGGCCGTTGTGGCTGGGTTCGTTGAAGTCGAATATCGGTCACACCATGGCGGCGGCTGGGGTCGGTGGTGTGATCAAGATGGTGGAGGCGTTACGTCGTGGTGTGCTGCCTCCTACGTTGCATGTGGATGAGCCGACGTCGCATGTGGACTGGAGTGCTGGGGGAGTTCGGTTGCTGACCGAGCTTCGTGAGTGGCCTTCGGCGGGGCGGCCGCGGCGTGCGGGGGTGTCGTCGTTCGGGATCAGTGGCACCAATGCCCATGTGATCTTGGAGCAGGCGCCGCAGACGGAGGAAGTGCCGGGGACGGAGCAGGAGCCGCAGACAGGCCAGGAGCAGCAGACGGACCAGGCCTCCGTTCCGGAGCCGCTTGCGGATGATGCGGTGGAGGGTCCTGTCGGTTGGATGTTGTCGGCGCGGTCGGAGGAGGCGTTGCGGGCGTATGCGGGGCGGATCGCTGCGGCTGCTGGTTGTGGGCTGTCGGTGGTGGATGTCGCGGCGACGCTGGCTGGGCGTACTGCGTTCGAGCATCGTGGTGTGGTGGTCGGCGGCACCTGCGAGGAGTTGCTGGCGGGGTTGAAGTCCCTCGCGGAGGGTGTTCCTGCTGAGCATGTGGTGTCGGGGATTGCTGGGGCCGGAAAGACGGTGCTGGTGTTTCCGGGGCAGGGTTCGCAGTGGGATGCGATGGCCCGTGAGTTGTATGTGAGTGCTCCGGTGTTCAGGGCGCGTCTGGAGGAATGCGCGCGGGCGTTGTCGGCTTTTGTGGAGTGGGATCTGTTGGAGGTCTTGCTGAGCGATGACGGTGCGCTGCTGTTGTCGCGGGTGGATGTGGTGCAGCCGGCGTTGTTCGCGGTGATGGTGTCGCTGGCGGCGTTGTGGGGGTCGTATGGGCTTGAGCCGGATGCGGTGGTGGGGCATTCGCAGGGGGAGATCGCTGCGGCGTGTGTGGCGGGTGCGTTGTCGTTGGAGGATGCGGCGCGTGTGGTGGCGTTGCGCAGTCAGGCGATTCGGGCGCTGGCGGGGCGGGGTGGCATGGTGTCCGTCGCGCTGCCGGTCGATCAGGTGCGGTCCCGTTTGATGCGGTGGGACGGTGATATCGGGATCGCCGCGGTCAACGGCCCGGGCTCGACTGTGGTTTCCGGCAGTGCGTGGGCGCTCGATGAGTTGCAGGTGGTGTTCGAGGCCGACAGTGTGCGCACCTGGCGGATCCCCGTCGATTACGCCTCCCATTCCCCGCACGTGGACGAGATTCGTGATCAGGTGCTGGACCTGCTGGCGCCGATCCGGCCTCAGCCCAGTGATGTTCACTTCTATTCCACGGTGACCGGGCAGCGGGTCGACACCACCGGGCTTGACGCGGAGTACTGGTTCCGTAATCTCCGCGGCACTGTCGAGTTCGAGGCGGCGACCCGGCTGCTTCTGGAGGACGGCTATGACGTGTTCATCGAGTCCAGTCCTCATCCGGTTCTGGCTCCGGGTGTGCAGGAGACCATCGACAGTACCGACACTGCCGCCCGCAGCATCGGGACGTTGCGTCGCCACAACGGTGATCTGAGCAGTTTCCTGCGGTCTGCGGGCGAGGCGTTCACCGCGGGCGCCGCCACGCACTGCATCCCGTCGGAGCGGGGCGACGGTCGTCATGTCACCCTGCCCGCCTATCCCTTCCAGCGAGCGCACTACTGGCTCAAGCCCGACACCGGCCGACGTGACATCGGCGCTGTCGGACTGACGGCGGCCGGTCATCCGCTGCTCGGTGCGGTCACCGAGGGTGCGGCCAGTCTGGTTTTCACGGGGCGGATCTCTCTGGCCACGCATCCGTGGCTGGCCGACCATCAGGTGGCCGGCACCATCGTGCTGCCCGGTGCTGCCTTCGTGGAGTTGGCGGTGCATGCCGCGGACCGGGTCGGCTGTGGCAGCATCCGTGAGCTGAGCGTGCAGACTCCGCTCGTCCTGCCCGAACACGGTGCCGTTCGTCTCCGGGTCGAGGTGGGTGAGCCCACCACCGGTGACGGCGCGCGTCCGATTCGTATCGACGCGCGACCGGACGCGGGCACCGGTGCTTCCTGGACGTGTCATGCCACGGGTGTCCTGGATGTCGAGGCGCCTTCTCCGGACTGGGACCTGACCGCCTGGCCCCCGGCCGCCGCGCAGCCCGTCGACATCTCCTACGACACGCTCGCCGCCTACGGATACCACTACGGCCCAGCCTTCCAAGGGCTGCATCAGATGTGGCGCCACAACGACCACATCTACGCCGAGATCACCCTCCCCACCAACCCCGACACCTACAACATCCACCCCGCACTCCTCGACGCCACACTCCACGCCGCACTGGTGGGTCAGGTCCTGCCGAACGACGGCCGGGTACGCCTGCCGTACGCCTGGGAAGGTGTGACGCTGCACGCTTCCGGCGCCTCCGCGCTGCGGGTGTCGGTGACGACCGTGGGGGACAACGCGCTACGGCTGCGCGCGGCGGACGGTGCCGGCATGCCGGTGGCCGAGGTGACGTCGCTGGTCATGCTCCCGGCCGACGTGGCCGACCTCGGCTCCGTGGCCGTGAACCGGGACTCCCTGCTGCGCCTGGAATGGATCCCCGCGCCGTCGGCGGACATGGCACCGCCCAGCGAGCTCACGCTGCTCGGCGACGACCCGTTCGGCCTGCGCTCGTCGACGGCAGGCGGCGTCGACTGGCAGGAGTTCACCGAACTGTCCGCGATACCCGGCGACTCGCCGGACGTGGTCGTGTGCATCGAACGCGACGATACGACAGACGTCCCGGGAGCCGCCCGCACGGTGCTGTACGGCGCGCTCGATCTGGTCCAGGCGTGGGTGTCCGACGACCGGTTCACCGACGCACGGCTGGTCGTGGTGACCCGGCGCGCGGTGACAACCGGATACGGCGAACCCGTACCGGACCTTTCCACCGCGCCCGTCTGGGGGCTGCTCCGCTCCGCGCAGAACGAGAATCCCGGCCGACTGGTCCTGGTCGATGTGGACGACGACGACCGTTCGCTCGCAGCGTTGCCGTCCGCGCTGGCCGGTGACGCCACCCAGTTCGCGCTGCGTGACGGACATGCCGTGGTGCCGAGACTGGTCAGGGCCGGTTCCAAGCACCGACGACGGGAACCGGAGGGTACGCCGAGGCGGCCGGACGCCGAGGGCCAGAGCGGGCCGGAGTCGCCGTCACAGTGGGACACCGACGGCACCGTGCTGATCACCGGCGGTACCGGCACACTCGGCAAGCTGTTCGCCCGGCATCTGGCCACGAAGCACGGGGTGCGGAACCTGTTGCTGGTCTCCCGGCGCGGGCCGGACACTCCTGGAGCCGCCGACCTGGTCGCCGAGCTGTCCGGGCTCGGCGTCGAGGTGACCGTCGCCGCGTGCGATGTTGCCGACCGGGCCGCGCTCTCCGCCCTGCTCGCGGACATCCCGGCGGACCACCCGCTCACCGGCGTGGTTCACGCCGCCGGGACCCTCGACGACGGGTTGATCTCCGGGATGACGCCGGAACAGGTAGACGCCGTGCTGACGCCGAAGCTGGACGCGGCGTGGAATCTGCACGACCTGACCCAGGACGTCGGGCTGTCGGCGTTCGTGCTGTTCTCCTCGATCATGGGCACGATCGGCAACGCGGGCCAGGGCAACTACGCCGCCGCGAACGTGTTCCTCGACGCGCTTGCCCAGTACCGCCATGCCACCGGACTGCCCGCGACCTCGCTCGCATGGGGGTTCTGGAGCGAGCGCAGCGAACTGACCCGTGACCTGGACGACGCGGACCTCGCTCGCATGGCACGCACCGGACTGAAACCGCTCCCATCGGACGAAGGCGTCGCGCTGTTCGACGCGGCGTTGGCCGGCGGTGAGGTCGCCGCGACACTGGCCGCGCTCGACCTCGACCGGCTGCGCGCGCAGGCCACGCAGGCAAGCCTGCCGGAGGTACTGCGTGGGCTGGTCCGGGCGCGGCGCTCGTCGACCGCTGTGACGGCGACCGGCTCGACGCTCGCCGACCGGCTGGCCGGCCGCCCGGCCGAGGACGTCGACCGCGAGCTGCTCGACCTGGTGTGCTCCCACACCGCCACCGTGCTGGGCCATGCCGGCGCCGGCTCCGTACAGCCGTCCGTCGCGTTCCGAGAACTCGGTCTCGACTCGCTGGCCGCGGTGGAGCTCCGTAAGCGGCTCAACGAAGTCACCGGACAGCGGCTGTCGGCCACCGTGGTCTTCGACCATCCGACCCCGTCTGCACTGGCTGCTTTCCTGCGAGAGGAGTTACTGGGCGCGAGCGCCCAGGTCGTCACTCCGGCGGCCGTGGCCGCCTCGGCAGGGGACGACGAGCCGATCGCTGTCGTCGGCATGGGTTGCCGGTATCCCGGTGGTGTTCATTCGCCGACGGGTTTGTGGGACCTCGTGCGGTCGGGGCGGGATGTCGTCGGCGGACTGCCGCGAGACCGTGGCTGGGACCTGGAGAACCTCTTCGACTCCGACCCAGGACGGACAGGCAAGAGCTACGTCGACAAGGGCTACTTCCTCGACGACGCGGGGGAGTTCGACGCCGGGTTCTTCGGGATCTCGCCACGCGAGGCGCTCGCGATGCATCCGCAGCAGCGGTTGCTGCTGGAGACCATGTGGGAGACGTTGGAGGACGCCGGCATCGAGCCCGGTTCGCTGCGCGGCAGCGATACGGGCGTTTTCATCGGTGCGATGTCCCAGGACTACGGGCCACCGATGCACGAGGGTTCGGCGGAGGCCGACGGGCTGCTGCTCACCGGTACCAGTGGGAGCGTCACGTCCGGCCGGCTGGCGTATTTCCTCGGTCTGGAGGGGCAGGCGGTGACGGTGGACACGGCGTGTTCGTCGTCGCTGGTCGCGTTGCACCAGGCCGCTCAGGCGGTGCGAAGCGGTGAATGCTCTCTGGCGGTGGCCGGTGGCGTGAGCGTGATGTCCTCACCCGGGGTGTTGGTGGAGTTCTCCCGGCAGCGTGGGTTGTCTGTTGACGGGCGGTGCAAGGCGTTCGCGGAGTCGGCTGATGGCACTGGTTGGGGTGAGGGTGCGGGGCTGGTGGTGCTGGAGCGCTTGTCTGACGCGCGTGCCCGTGGGCATCGGGTGTTGGCGTTGTTGCGGGGTTCGGCGGTGAATCAGGACGGTGCTTCGAACGGTCTGACGGCGCCGAACGGTCCGTCGCAGCAGCGGGTGATCCGCCGGGCGTTGGCGGATGCGGGGCTTGGTGCCGCGGATGTGGACGTGGTCGAGGCGCATGGGACGGGGACCAGGCTCGGGGATCCGATCGAGGCGCAGGCGTTGCTGGCCACGTACGGGAGGGAGCACTCCGAGGATCGGCCGTTGTGGCTGGGTTCGTTGAAGTCGAATATCGGTCACACCATGGCGGCGGCTGGGGTCGGTGGTGTGATCAAGATGGTGGAGGCGTTACGTCGTGGTGTGCTGCCTCCTACGTTGCATGTGGATGAGCCGACGTCGCATGTGGACTGGAGTGCTGGGGGAGTTCGGTTGCTGACCGAGCTTCGTGAGTGGCCTTCGGCGGGGCGGCCGCGGCGTGCGGGGGTGTCGTCGTTCGGGATCAGTGGCACCAATGCCCATGTGATCTTGGAGCAGGCGCCGCAGACGGAGGAAGTGCCGGGGACGGAGCAGGAGCCGCAGACAGGCCAGGAGCAGCAGACGGACCAGGCCTCCGTTCCGGAGCCGCTTGCGGATGATGCGGTGGAGGGTCCTGTCGGTTGGATGTTGTCGGCGCGGTCGGAGGAGGCGTTGCGGGCGTATGCGGGGCGGATCGCTGCGGCTGCTGGTTGTGGGCTGTCGGTGGTGGATGTCGCGGCGACGCTGGCTGGGCGTACTGCGTTCGAGCATCGTGGTGTGGTGGTCGGCGGCACCTGCGAGGAGTTGCTGGCGGGGTTGAAGTCCCTCGCGGAGGGTGTTCCTGCTGAGCATGTGGTGTCGGGGATTGCTGGGGCCGGAAAGACGGTGCTGGTGTTTCCGGGGCAGGGTTCGCAGTGGGATGCGATGGCCCGTGAGTTGTATGTGAGTGCTCCGGTGTTCAGGGCGCGTCTGGAGGAATGCGCGCGGGCGTTGTCGGCTTTTGTGGAGTGGGATCTGTTGGAGGTCTTGCTGAGCGATGACGGTGCGCTGCTGTTGTCGCGGGTGGATGTGGTGCAGCCGGCGTTGTTCGCGGTGATGGTGTCGCTGGCGGCGTTGTGGGGGTCGTATGGGCTTGAGCCGGATGCGGTGGTGGGGCATTCGCAGGGGGAGATCGCTGCGGCGTGTGTGGCGGGTGCGTTGTCGTTGGAGGATGCGGCGCGTGTGGTGGCGTTGCGCAGTCAGGCGATTCGGGCGCTGGCGGGGCGGGGTGGCATGGTGTCCGTCGCGCTGCCGGTCGATCAGGTGCGGTCCCGTTTGATGCGGTGGGACGGTGATATCGGGATCGCCGCGGTCAACGGCCCGGGCTCGACTGTGGTTTCCGGCAGTGCGTGGGCGCTCGATGAGTTGCAGGTGGTGTTCGAGGCCGACAGTGTGCGCACCTGGCGGATCCCCGTCGATTACGCCTCCCATTCCCCGCACGTGGACGAGATTCGTGATCAGGTGCTGGACCTGCTGGCGCCGATCCGGCCTCAGCCCAGTGATGTTCACTTCTATTCCACGGTGACCGGGCAGCGGGTCGACACCACCGGGCTTGACGCGGAGTACTGGTTCCGTAATCTCCGCGGCACTGTCGAGTTCGAGGCGGCGACCCGGCTGCTTCTGGAGGACGGCTATGACGTGTTCATCGAGTCCAGTCCTCATCCGGTTCTGGCTCCGGGTGTGCAGGAGACCATCGACAGTACCGACACTGCCGCCCGCAGCATCGGGACGTTGCGTCGCCACAACGGTGATCTGAGCAGTTTCCTGCGGTCTGCGGGCGAGGCGTTCACCGCGGGCGCCGCCACGCACTGCATCCCGTCGGAGCGGGGCGACGGTCGTCATGTCACCCTGCCCGCCTATCCCTTCCAGCGAGCGCACTACTGGCTCAAGCCCGACACCGGCCGACGTGACATCGGCGCTGTCGGACTGACGGCGGCCGGTCATCCGCTGCTCGGTGCGGTCACCGAGGGTGCGGCCAGTCTGGTTTTCACGGGGCGGATCTCTCTGGCCACGCATCCGTGGCTGGCCGACCATCAGGTGGCCGGCACCATCGTGCTGCCCGGTGCTGCCTTCGTGGAGTTGGCGGTGCATGCCGCGGACCGGGTCGGCTGTGGCAGCATCCGTGAGCTGAGCGTGCAGACTCCGCTCGTCCTGCCCGAACACGGTGCCGTTCGTCTCCGGGTCGAGGTGGGTGAGCCCACCACCGGTGACGGCGCGCGTCCGATTCGTATCGACGCGCGACCGGACGCGGGCACCGGTGCTTCCTGGACGTGTCATGCCACGGGTGTCCTGGATGTCGAGGCGCCTTCTCCGGACTGGGACCTGACCGCCTGGCCCCCGGCCGCCGCGCAGCCCGTCGACATCTCCTACGACACGCTCGCCGCCTACGGATACCACTACGGCCCAGCCTTCCAAGGGCTGCATCAGATGTGGCGCCACAACGACCACATCTACGCCGAGATCACCCTCCCCACCAACCCCGACACCTACAACATCCACCCCGCACTCCTCGACGCCACACTCCACGCCGTATGCACCGAGGGCCCTCGGCTGGCGACGTCGTGGCGGGGAGTCTGCGTGCACGCGGTCGGCGCGTCCGCCCTGCGGGTGCGGATCGGCCCGAGCCGTACCGGCTCGGTGTCGATGCTGCTGGCGGACACCGTGGGTGATCCGGTCGCCGAGCTCGGAGTCGGCACCACCCCCATCGATCCGAGGGAACTGCAGGCCGTCAGGGTCGCGCAACTCGACGCGCTGTACCGGGAGACGTGGGCCGACTACGTCGCGAAGTCGTTGCCCCGGAAGGGGAACTGGGCAGTCGTGGGCGCGGATCCGCTCCGTGCCGAGGCGGGATTGACGGCTGCGGGCGTGGACGCCCAGGCGTACCCGGGACTCGACGCCCTGGCCGAAGCCGGCGGGCGTGTGCCGGACTACCTGGTGCTCACCGTGCCGGCGGGCGCCGGCGTCGCCGCCACCGCTCGGGAGGCACTGCGTCAGCTGGACGTCCTGCGGGCGGCCGAAGCGCTCGCCGCAGTGACCGTGGTGTTCCTGACCACCTCCGCGGTGCCGGCATTCGACCGAGCCGGCGCCGACCTCGCCGGCGCCGCGGTGTGGGGGCTGATCCGGTCCGCGCAGGCGGAGAACCCGGGACGGTTCGTACTCGCCGACGTGGACGCCGACGAAGCGTCGTGGCGTGCGCTGCCGAGGGCCGTCATCTCTGGCGAGTCACAGATAGCTCTGCGCGAGGGCCAGGTCAGGGTGCCGCGGCTCGCACATGGCAAGTCGGCGGGCGGCACGGAGCAGTTCGCCGGAGACAAGGGCACAACGCTGATCACCGGCGGGGCCACGCCCATGGGCGAACGACTGGCGCGGCACCTGGTCGCCGTGCAGGGAGTGCGGCACCTGGTGCTCACCGGCGCCGAGGCCCCCGTGCTGACCGAGGAGCTCGCCGCGCTGGGCGCCACCGTCACCACCGCGGCGTGCGATCCAAGGGACCGCACAGCGCTCCGCGAGCTGATCAGTCGTCTGCCCGCGGAGCATCCGCTGACCATGGTCGTACACATACCGCAGGCGCTGCCGAGCGACGAGACAGCTTCTCTGACACCGGATTCGCTCGCTGAGGTGTTGCGCGCGACGGTCGGTGCCGCGGAGATTCTCGACCAGGAGGCCGGGGCCGCCACCCTCGTCCTGTTCTCGTCGTTGGCTGGGACGGTGGGCGGCAACGGAACCGCCGCCGCGGCGGCGGCCGCACTGGACGCGCTCGCCCGAAGGCGCTGGGCGAGCGGCGCCCCCGCGGTGTCGCTGGCCTGGGGGCCCTGGGCTCTGGGCGACGCACCGTCCCGTACCGGGATCGCAGGAGTGGGCGTGCTCGGGGTGCGGGAGGCCGTTGCCCTGTTCGATACCGCCTGTCGCGCAAGCGAGCCCGTGTTGATTCCGGCCAGGCTGGATCTGGCCGAGCTGGCCAGGCAGGCCAGAACCGGGAAGGCACTGCCGCCGACGTTCAGGTCGCTGGTCAGGACCACTGGCAAACGCACGGCAGGCGGAGGCGTGGTCTCGGCGACGTCGCTTCGGCAACGGCTCGCGTCGATGGCGGAAGCCGACCGGCACCAAGCGCTGTCCGACCTGATCTCCACGCAGATTTCGGCGGTACTCGGGCTGGGGTCGGCTGATGTGGTGCAGCCGAACCAGATCTTCCGCGAGCTCGGGTTCGACTCGCTGTCCATTCTGACCCTGCGAAACCGTCTGAACTCGGCGACCGGCCTGCGTCTGGACACCTCGCTGATGTTCCACCAGTCGACACCGGACGACCTGATCCAGCACCTCAAGCAGGCACTGCTCGAGAAGTGATGCGGCAGAGGAGACGAGGAGACGAGGATGCACCAACCGCTTACGCAGTCCAAGCGCGTCGTTGACCCGACGGGACGTGGTTATCTGCTGCTCGAGTCGCATCCGGCCGGATGCTTTCGCAGCGTCGAGCTGATGCGGGCCGAGGTGTCGGCCCCTGAGATGCCACCGGCGCGGCGGCCGACGGTGCTGGTGATCGGGTCGAGCGCCGGCTATGGCCTGGCGAGCACGATCGCCGGGCTGGTGCGGTACGGCATCGACGGTGTGGGCATCGGCCTCGAGCGGCCGGCCGGGCTTCGCAGTGCGACTGCCGGGTGGTACCGCACCATCGCCGCCGACGCGATCGCCCAGGAGCTCGGGTCGGACTTCTCGTTCCTCAACGCCGACGCGTTCGCCGATACCACCAAGACCGAGACGCTGGATCTGCTGGCCAAGCGGTTCGGTGGCGTGGACCACCTGATCTACAGCGTGGCGGCGCCCCGGCGCACCGATCCACGGAGCGGCAGTACCTACCAGTCGGTGCTCAAGCCGCTCGGCACGCCGTACAGCACTCGGAACCTGGAGTTCGCCGACGACGGTGCCGCGTACTTGCGCGAGGTCACTGTTGGCCCGGCGAACGAAGCCGAGACCGCCGCGACAGTGCGTGTCATGGGTGGCGAGGACTGGTACCGCTGGGTCACCGCGCTGGCGGAGCGAGGGCTGCTGCGCGAAGGGTTTCGCACGGTCGCCCTCACCTATATCGGCTCGCCGCTGACCTCGGCCATCTACCGCAAGGGCACGATCGGCGCGGCCAAGGCCGATCTGGAGTCCACCGCGGGCGCTCTGACCGAGCAACTGGCCGCAGTGGGAGGCCGCGCCTACACCTCGGTGAACGGAGCTGCGATCACTCAGGCGTTGACCGCCATCCCGGGCATCCCGCTCTATGTCAGTCTGCTCCGCGGCGTCCTGGGCGACCGTTTCCCGTCCCCCGTCGAGCAGTCGCTCCAGCTGTGGAACCAGCTCAGCGCACACCGGCCCGACGTGGACGAGTCAGGCCGCATCCGCCTCGATCGCTGGGAGCTGTCCGAGCCGGTCCAGGCCGCCGTGGCCGAACGCTGGCAGTCGATCACCTCCGAGACCCTCACCGAGCTGGCCGACATTCCGTGGTTCCGTGCCCAGTTCCGTTCCCTGTACGGCTTCGGCGTTCCCGGCGTCGACTACGCCACCCCGGTCGAGACCGACCTGTCCTGGCCGAACCCGTCGCCTCCTTGAACTCGCCGTTGAGGGCGTGACCGTCTCCCTCAACAACTGACGTCATCACTCGACCCGGCGCGGTGGGCGTTCCTCCTCTCCCGCGCCGGCACCATCTACGGGCGGCTCGTACGAGATCCAGCGTGGCATCATCGCCGGTCGCGTGCTCGGCCCCCGAAGGGAGCCTGAAATCATGACCGATTCCCCCAAGAAGTACGGCCAGTGGCTGGCCGGCGCCTGGCGCGAGCCCGAGCAAGGTCATTACCAGGTCACCAACCCGGCCACCGAGGAAGCCGTCGGCTACGCCCCCGAGGGCCACGCCGCCGAGGTCTGGTCCGCCGCTGAGGCCGCCAGGGACGCCTTCGACGACTGGTCCCGCACCGAGCCGCGCGAGCGCGCCGCCATCCTGGAGCGCATCGGATCCTTGATCTCCGAACGGGCCGACGAGCTGGTGCCCTTGGTGCAGGCCGAGACCGGCGCGACCAGGCGGGTGGCGAAGTCCACGGTGCTCGCCGCAGCCGACCGCTTCCGCCGCTGCGCGCGCGGCGCGCTGGAGCCCGACGCCGTACCCTTCGCGCCGCACCCCGTCACCGCGAGCCCGCTCGGACCCGGCGGGCTCATCGGCGCGACGGCCGTGCGCCGTCCCGTCGGCGTCGTCGCATGCATCACCTCCTATACCTTCTCCATCGCCAACCTCGCGGGCAAGGTCGCCCCGGCGCTCGCCATGGGCAACACCGTGATTGCCAAGCCCGCAGCGCAGGACCCACTCGGCTGTCTGGAGCTGGGCCCGATCATGAAGGAGGCCGGTCTGCCGGACGGTGTCTACAACGTGGTCGCGGGATCAGGACCCATTACGGGCGAGGCGCTGGTCGCCCATTACGACACCGACATGGTCAGCTTCACCGGCTCCACCGCCGAGGGAAAGAGGATCGCCGAAGCCGCGGGCGGGCAGATGAAGCGCACCCTCATGGAGTTCGGCGGCAAGGGCGCGGCCATCCTTCTGGAGGACGCCGACGACAACACCTTCAAGTCGGCGGTCATGGCGGTCAGCTCGGCCTTCGCCGTCCACAGCGGTCAGATCCGCACGGCTCCGACCCGGATGCTCGTACACCGATCGCTGTACGAGAAGGCCGTCGCCGCACTCACACGGTATGCACGGGACGCGACAGTCGGTGACCCCGCGGATGACTCCACCATGGTCGGCCCGGTCATCTCCGCCGCCCAGCGCGACCGCGTCGAGGCGTACGTCGAAGGCGCCAGGCAGGAGGGCGCCCGGGTCGCCGTCGGCGGTGAACGTCCGGCGCTCAAGCCCGGGTTCTACGTCGCCCCCACTGTCCTCGCCGATGTCACCCCGGACATGACCGTCGCACAGGAGGAGATCTTCGGTCCGGTGGTCGTCGTGATCCCCTTCGACGAAGAGGACGAGGCGGTACGGATCGCCACCGGCATTCCATACGGCCTCTACGACTACGTCTTCTCAGGCGACACCGCCCGCGCCTGGCACCTCGCGGCCCGGCTGCGCAGCGGCAACGTCGGCATCAACACCGCACAGCGCCACCCCGAGACGCCCTTCGGCGGCTCCTCCGGGCTGCACGCGTACAGCGAACTCCAGTCGGTCGTCTGGCCGTCCTGAGCCGAGAGGGAACGAACCCATGCGAGGCGTCATCTTCGACGGTAAGCAGCCGTACATCGTGGACGATCTGGAATCCGAGCCCCGGGCCCCGGTGAGGTCCTCGTCGGCATCCGGGCGGCCGGGCTCTGACACAGTGACCTGCCCGTGATCGACGGCACCATCCTGTTCCCGCCGCCGGTCGCCCTCGGCCACGAGGGCGACCGGCGGCGGCGAGCCGTGCCCCGTGTCGAGCCCGGCGACCACGTGGCCTCTCCACCATCGCCAACTGCGGCACCCGCGCCGAGTGCCAGCGTGGCCGCCCACCATGTGCCGCAGCTCCTTCGGCAATCCGGAGCAGCCCTTCAGCTGCGGCGGCGAAAAGCTCTGGAAGTTCGCCGCCAACTCCGCCTTCGCCGAATGCACGCGGTCAAGGCCCGCCGGGCGATGCCCGGCGCAGAAAGAGCGAGGAGCGCGTGAGAGAAGAGCGTGAGGTGCGCTGGCATGCGGCCATGGAGGAAGTGAAGGAGCATGCTGTCCGGGAGCAGTTCGAGGTCCACTTCGCCGCTCCAGCAGATGATGCTGATCCCATCCGGTGTGGCCTCACGGCCCACTCTGCGATCGTCCATCAGGCCCTTCCGCGGCAGGTCCGCCAGCAGCCCTCGGACGAACTTCCCCACCCGACGGCGGGGGTCGGCATGCGCGAAGCGTCCGGCTATGCGTCGCATCAGCCCTGCGAAGTCATCCCGTCCGTCCCAACGGCCCGGGTCTACGCTGTGACCCCATCGGCCACCGTCTGATCCTCAGTCTTCACACATCGATGATCACCCATGGCCCCATCTGTCCCCGACGCCACCCCAGACCTCCCCCGCCCCGCCCATGGCTACGACATCGCCAGCACCGGCCTGACCAATTGACGTGTGCAGGGACAACTGGCCGCCACCGCAGATTACAAATGGCCGTTGAGAATCATCCCGGCGGTGGTCATCACAGCGATCTGGCACGAGGGTCTGCTCCTGCTGGCCTCGGCCGAGGTACCGCTCTTCATCTCGATCGTGGTGGGCACTCTGACGGTTATCCCTGGCCGCGCGACTGTCTGGCGGGGCTCCCTCCACCCGATGCTTGAGGTGTCGCCGCGGCGGCGTCCTTCGTGCGCAGGCCCGGGATCAGCACCGCCGCCACCGCCAGGTGAATTAGGGCCAGCGCGGCCCGGGTGGCGCCGTCCATGCCGTCGCCGGTCAACGGTAGGAAGGAGATGGCCAGCACAGCGACGGCCACCCCGGTCCAGACGGCGCGGGCGCGCCGTACCCAGAACCGCTCCAGGGCGGCCAATAGCCCCCAGCCGGCGAGGGCCGCCAGCAGCGCGACCAACACCACCGGCACCGCGCCGATATCGAGCGGCTGCTCGACGGCGACGATCCGCAGCCGGTGCCCCAACACCGGGTCTGCGACCAGCCACACCAGGACAGGCGCCAGGACCGCGAGGCCCGTAACCGCCAAGCGTCGTCTGCGCGCGCTCACTTGGCACCGCCCAAGAGTGCGCCGTGCAAGAAGACCTCCACGAGCTCCTGCGTGGTCAGCTCCGGTTCGTCCTCCATATACGGCTGGGTGAAGAGCAGCCCGAAAAAGAGGGCCGCGATCTGCTCCGGCGGCTGGCGCAGCGCGGCCTTGTCGGGCTCCAGCAGATCCGCGAGGGCCGCGCGGATGTGGGTCGTCGACTCGTCCCGGCCCGCGCCGCGCACCGTGCCGGGGTGCTTGCCGCTGCGGTGCCCGGAGGCGTGCAGAGAGCCGGCGATCGCGCCCATTCGGGACAGGTGCGCCTGCAGCGATTGGGCCGCCTCTGCGAGCCGGTCGGGCAGCGGCTGGGATACCTCGATCGCACCGAGTTCGCGGACCGCGTGCTCGGGGGAAAGGGCCTCCGCCAGGCAGGCTTGCAGCAACTCGTCCTTGTCGGCGAAGACCCGGAAGATCGTGCCCTCGCCGATGCCCGCGGCGCGGGCGACCTTCGCGGTGGTCACCGCGGCGCCGTACTCTGCGATCAGCGGGATCGCGGTCTGGATGATCATCGCGCGCCGCTCCTCCGGCGACATGCCTGGGGCGCGGCGGCGGGTGGTCTGGTTCTGCCCGGGGGCTGTCATGACCGCGAGAGTACGGAGTGAGGGCTCACTCTGTCAATGAGTGAGCCCTCACTCCGTTAGCCCTTTCTCGTACTTGGCTACTTGCCGGTGGCAGCCCACCAAGATCGGCGGACGCTGCTGACGGCCGGCCGGGACGTACCGCTGCTCGGTAAACTGTTCACGCGTCGGCGGTCGGCCTGCTGGGCATGCTGGCAGAGGCCCCCGACACCGCAGGGGTCATGGCTTTCCGCACGCGTGTGTAGGCGATGCTCGAGGTGCTGTTGGCGGCGTTGCCGGACGGCGAGGGCCGGTGCACTGACGTGGGCGGTGCGGACTTCGTAGGACGAGCTGGCTTTTAGTTTGCCGGCGGGGTGCTTGTCGGGAAGCAATAAAGTCCTGGGAATTGTCATCCGGTCCCTGTGGAAGCCGGTTCGGTGGCCGCTCGGCGGCCGGACGCCTTTGGACGGTGCAGCATCGGGCGGCACGGGTCAACCTGTTGCGTGTGCTCTGATCAGGCACAACGTCACTACGCGGCACGACGGAACACCACGCAACACGAACCCTCACGGTCTCGTAATGCGTAGGTCTCGGGTTCGAATCCCGAAGGCGGCTCTGTAGAAGCCTCAGGACTCACTCGCCGTGACCTGGGGCTTTTGCTTTTGTCAAGATCAATTCATGGCAGCTGGATGCCCCTTCCTGGGCGCCACGACCGCCTCCGGTGGACAACCGGTGGACAGGCGTGCAGCGAGCGTGCAGGGCGGTGGACAAACGGGTGGTTGCCGAAGGGTGACGAGCGGCCGAGATCCGGGCCGCGTCTTCCCTGGCGTACCTCGGTGCGTATGACTGGCGCGGAGGCCGTGCCGGTGCTGAGCGTGATGCTGAGCGAGGACGGGGGGCGGATCGAGATCGTGATCCGTGTCGACGGCGTGGAGGCGATGCGGTCCACGGCGGCCGGGGCTTCGGGCACATCGGTGTGCGTCGAGGAGCCTGGGGTGATGTGGTGACGCCTGTGCTGGGTGGCAGAACGCATTGGTCATACCGGCCCAGGTGATCTGAGTCAGGGGTCAAGGCCCAACGTCTGAGGTCGTTGAGTCGGCCGGTTCCGTCCGGTGGGCGGGCCCTGACCGTCTCGTCGGGCACCAGGAACAGCTCGGGGCGGCGTGAAGCTGTTGGCCGGCGTGGTCAGTGATCGGCGCTGCCGGGTGGTGCGACCCATTGGGAGGGCTGGCCGGTGAGGGCGGCGATCATGTCGAAGTCGCCGTCGTAGTGGAGGATGGTGGCGCGATTCTGCTCGGCGGTGGCGGCGATGAGGAGGTCGGGGAGCGACAGGGCCCGGTGGAAGCCTGCGTTGAGGGCGTGCCGCTGGACCTCCAGGGCTCGGGTGAAGCTGTCGTCGTCGGTGCGCAGGTAGTCGAAGGCGTGCAGCCAGGTGCTGATGCGCGTCGCTTCCCCGCTGTCCCGGGCCGAGTGGATCATCTCGTACTCGGTGGGTTGGCAGACGGCGAGCAGGTAGCGCTCGTGGAGTGGTTTCAGCACCTCTCGGACGCTGGGTTTCGTCCAGCGGGCGAGGGCGGACTTGTCGATCAGGTAGCGGTCTTGCATCAGGCGGCCTGGCCGCCGTGGCGCTTGAGGGTTCCGTCGGCATTACGGGGGCCGGTGCTGTCGATGATCTCGCTGAAGTCGAGTTCCCCGGCGTCCATGGCGTCGAAGCCCTCCTGCCGCAGGTGCCGCTTGACGGCGTCTTCCATGGCCAGACGGACGGCTTTGGCCTTGGTCTTGGTGCCGAAGATGCGCATGGCCTCGGTGACCATCTCTTCGTCGAGGTCGATAACAGTACGAGCCACGAAGCCACCTCCCGGATAGTTGTAGCGACCTGCTAAAAACGATACCGCTTCATCGCATTGAAAGATGTCGTTTCGCTGGTGACTGTTTTTGCTGGCCCAGGCGCCAGGCTCGGCGGCGGCTCGGATGGCCGCCCGGTGGCCGGACGCCTTCGGATGGGGCAGCACGGGGTAGCAGGGGGCAACCTGCCACAAGTGCCCTGATCAGGCACGACATTACTCGGTGGCATCACGCAGCATCCGGCAACATGATCGCTCACGGTCTCGTAATGCGTAGGTCTCGTACCTGACGACGCGCGCCGACTGCACTCCACACCCTGAGACGACTTCAAGGGCGCTGGGCAGCTCGAAAGGCGGCTCACCCCACCTCAAGAGCGCGGCTCGGCAGGGACATCCCAGGGACGTTTCAGGGACTTTCACGCGTGTCTCAGGGAGATTTCAGGGATTTTCCGCCGCGTAAGCAGGGAAGGCCCTGACAGCGCTGAAAGATGGAAACACGCTGGTCAGGGCCTATGTGCCTCAGCACTCGATGATGTTCACCGCGAGCCCGCCCCGGGCGGTCTCCTTGTACTTGACCGACATGTCCGCGCCCGTGCCCTCCGGGGCCTTGCCGACCTTGATGAAGGCGCCCACCCCTCAGTTGTTGGCCGGCCCCGTGCACTGGCCTGGCCGCCCCGACCTTGCCCCCTGCCGTGCCTCACCGCGTTCGGCCTGGTCATGTGGACCGCCTCGACAGTGATATTGATCGGCGGGCCGATGGCTGAGACGTACCGCATCGGGGCCCGAGGCGGCTAGGCGAGGGTTCGCCATCTTGAGAACGCCGGTGGCGCCGTCAGTACGGACATTGCAAGGATCCTTCGGTGAGTACTTTCCGTGATGGCTGACGGTTGCTCAGATGCGCCTGACGTCTCGTCAATCATTCAAGATCATCTTGTACATGCATTGCACAAGGTGCTGAAAAATGACAGAGATCAGTGGAAGGCCGTGAAGGGTGGTATCTGCAGGTCAGCTGGCACATTGAGGTGTTGTGCCCCTTGCCGCCAAGGGGCACAACACCCCGCCGATCAGATGTCCCGGAAGATCTCGATCTGCGCCCCCACCGAGTTCAGCCGCTCCGCCAGCTCCTCGTAGCCGCGGTTGATCACGTACACGTTGCGCAGTACGGACGTCCCCTCGGCGGCCATCATCGCCAGCAGCACCACCACCGCCGGACGCAGGGCGGGCGGGCACATCATCTCGGCGGCGCGCCAGCGGGTCGGGCCCTCGACCAGGACACGGTGCGGGTCCAGCAACTGGAGCCTGCCGCCGAGGCGGTTGAGGTCGGTGAGGTAGATGGCGCGGTTGTCGTAGACCCAGTCGTGGATCAGGGTCTTGCCGTGCGCGGAGGCCGCGATGGCCGCGAAGAACGGCACGTTGTCGATGTTCAGGCCGGGGAAGGGCATCGGGTGGATCTTGTCGATGGGCGCCTCCAGTTTGGAGGGCCGGACCGTCAGGTCCACCAGCCGGGTACGGCCGTTGTCGGCGGCGTACTCCGCCGTCCGGTCGCAGTCGACGCCCATCTCCTCGAGGACCGCGAGCTCGATCTCCAGGAACTCGATCGGCACGCGACGGATCGTCAGCTCGGACTCCGTCACCACGGCGGCGGCCAGCAGGCTCATCGCCTCGACCGGGTCCTCGGAGGGGGAGTAGTCGACATCCACGTCGATCTCCGGCACGCCGTGCACCGTGAGCGTCGTCGTGCCGACTCCGTCGACGCGTACGCCGAGGGCCTCCAGGAAGAAGCACAGGTCCTGGACCATGTAGTTGGAGGACGCGTTGCGGATGACGGTCGTGCCGTCGTGCCGGGCCGCGGCCAGCAGGGCGTTCTCGGTCACCGTGTCGCCGCGCTCGGTCAGGACGATGGGGCGGCCCGGCCGGACCTGGTGGTCGACCTGCGCGTGGTAGAGCCCGTCGGTCGCCGCGATCTCGAGACCGAAGCGGCGCAGCGCGATCATGTGTGGCTCGATGGTGCGCGTGCCCAGGTCGCAGCCGCCGGCGTACGGCAGGGTGAAGCGGTCCGTGCGGTGCAGCAGCGGGCCCAGGAACATGATGATGGAGCGGGTCCGGCGCGCGGCGTCCGCGTCGATGGACTCCAGGTCGAGCTGGGCGGGCGGCAGGATCTCGAGGTCCACGCCGTCGTTGATCCAGCGGGTGCGTACGCCGATGGAGTTGAGGACCTCCAGGAGCCGGAAGACCTCCTCGATGCGGGCCACCCGGCGCAGGACGGTGCGCCCCTTGTTGAGCAGCGTGCCGCAGAGCAGGGCGACACACGCGTTCTTGCTCGTTTTGACGTCGATGGAGCCGGAGAGCCGGCGCCCGCCGACCACACGCAGATGCATGGGTCCGGCGTAGCCGAGCGAAACGATCTCGCTGTCGAGTGCTTCGCCGATGCGGGCGATCATCTCAAGGCTGATGTTCTGGTTGCCGCGCTCGATGCGGTTGACGGCGCTCTGGCTCGTGGCGAGCGCCTCGGCAAGTTGTGTCTGTGTCCAGCCGCGATGCTGACGGGCGTCGCGGATGAGCTTGCCGATACGTGCGAGGTAGTCGTCTTCCATGTCCGCACGCTATCTCACATATGAGATGAAGGCCGTGTCGGGGGGTGTGCCGGTCGGGTCGCAGTGCGGTGCCGGGCCGTAGGTCGGCGCCTGGTTGAAGGCTCCGGCCCACCTGGCGGCCCGGCATGCCGGGCGCCGCCGAACGGGTGAGGTCAGCCGCGGCGGCTCCGCTTCGTCGTCTTCCGCCAGCCGAAGGGGCCGGGCAGGTCCATCGACGTGGTGCGCCGGCCGGTGCTGCTGTGGGTGCGCTTCGGGCCGTTCCGCCCGCCGGTCGTCACGGACCACGAACGCCGGTTGATGTTCAGCCGGACGCCCGGAAGGATCTGAAAGCTCTTGCGGAATGTGAGCGGCATCTGCGCCTCCTGTGTCAGCGGTACGGGTATCCCGAAGTCGCCCGCTCATGCGCGGGCGGACGGTCGAGGTCGTGCCGCCGGTGGGCGGGGCGTGGTTCGCGGCGTGGTGCCGGGGTACGCGCAGGTGCGGCGGGGCGTCGGAGTCCGGCCCCGCCGCGCCCTCGGGAGTGCTGTTCGATCGCGGCCGCGGCCGCGCGAGGGTGTGCAGTGGCGTCGGACACGGGCGCCCGGGCATGACCGCGCGGCGGCTATGTACTAGAGTTATCTCGACATCGAGATATCTGCCGAGGCGCACCGCAGCCGCCGCGCGGTAAGGGTTACCTAACTAACCCTTACCTTAGCGGATGGTGGGGGCCGCAGGCGGCGCCGGCCGCACATGAGGCGCGGCGCGGTTGAACGCGCACATTGAAGAAGGAGACTGTCGTGTCGGCGAACAGCTTCGACGCCCGCAGCACGCTGCGCGTGGGTGACGAGTCGTACGAGATCTTCAAGCTGGACAAGGTCGAGGGCTCCGCGCGCCTCCCTTACAGCCTGAAGGTGCTGCTGGAGAACCTGCTCCGCACCGAGGACGGCGCGAACATCACCGCCGATCACATCCGGGCGCTCGGCGGATGGGACTCGCAGGCGCAGCCCAGCCAGGAGATCCAGTTCACGCCGGCCCGCGTGATCATGCAGGACTTCACGGGTGTCCCGTGCGTCGTGGACCTCGCCACCATGCGTGAGGCCGTGAAGGAGCTCGGCGGCGACCCGGCGAAGATCAACCCGCTGGCCCCGGCCGAGCTGGTCATCGACCACTCCGTCATCGCCGACAAGTTCGGTACCAACGAGGCGTTCGCGCAGAACGTCGAGCTGGAGTACGGCCGCAACAAGGAGCGCTACCAGTTCCTGCGCTGGGGCCAGACCGCCTTCGACG
The DNA here is from genome assembly GCF_040630715.1 of Streptomyces sp. NPDC005752. NCBI lineage: Bacteria > Bacillati > Actinomycetota > Actinomycetes > Kitasatosporales > Streptomycetaceae > Streptomyces > Streptomyces sp. NPDC005752. The sequence continues at coordinate 29,882 of NZ_JBEXYB010000054.1, forward strand.
AGTTCAAGGTCGTCCCCCCGGGCACCGGCATCGTCCACCAGGTGAACATCGAGCACCTGGCCCGCACGGTCATGGTCCGCAACGGCCAGGCGTACCCCGACACCCTCGTCGGCACCGACTCGCACACCACCATGGTCAACGGCCTCGGCGTGCTGGGCTGGGGTGTCGGCGGCATCGAGGCCGAGGCCGCGATGCTCGGCCAGCCGGTCTCCATGCTCATCCCTCGCGTCGTCGGCTTCAAGCTGACCGGCGAGCTCCCGGCCGGCACCACCGCCACCGACCTCGTGCTGACCATCACCGAGATGCTCCGCAAGCACGGCGTCGTCGGCAAGTTCGTCGAGTTCTACGGTGAGGGCGTCGGCGCCACCTCCCTCGCGAACCGCGCCACCATCGGCAACATGTCGCCCGAGTTCGGCTCCACCGCCGCGATCTTCCCGATTGACGACGAGACGCTGAAGTACCTGCGCCTCACCGGCCGCGACGCCCAGCAGGTCGCGCTGGTCGAGGCGTACGCCAAGGAGCAGGGCCTCTGGCTGGACCCGGCCGCCGAGCCCGACTTCTCCGAGAAGCTGGAGCTCGACCTCTCCACGGTCGTCCCCTCCATCGCCGGCCCGAAGCGCCCGCAGGACCGCATCGTCCTCGCCAACGCCGCACAGCAGTTCGCGCAGGACGTGCGCAACTACGTGGACGAGGTCGACGAGGCGGGCAAGGAGTCCTTCCCGGCCTCCGACGCCCCGGCCGTCAGTCCGAACGGCGGCCCGTCGAAGCCGGTCACCGTGACCGCTCCCGACGGTTCGACGTACGAGATCGACCACGGCGCCGTCACCGTCGCCGCGATCACCTCCTGCACCAACACCTCGAACCCCTACGTCATGGTCGCCGCGGCGCTCGTGGCGAAGAAGGCCGTCGAGAAGGGCCTGACCCGCAAGCCGTGGGTCAAGACGACCCTCGCCCCGGGCTCCAAGGTCGTCACCGACTACTTCGACAAGGCGGGCCTGACCCCGTACCTCGACAAGGTCGGCTTCAACCTCGTCGGCTACGGCTGCACCACCTGCATCGGCAACTCCGGCCCGCTGCCGGAAGAGGTCTCCAAGGCCGTCAACGACCACGACCTGGCCGTGACCTCGGTGCTCTCCGGTAACCGCAACTTCGAGGGCCGGATCAACCCCGACGTCAAGATGAACTACCTGGCGTCCCCGCCGCTGGTCGTCGCGTACGCCATCGCCGGTTCGATGAAGGTCGACATCACCAAGGACGCCCTCGGTGTCGACCAGGACGGCAACCCCGTCTTCCTGACGGACATCTGGCCCTCCGAGGCCGAGGTCAACGACGTCGTCGCCAACTCCATCGGCGAGGACATGTTCAACAAGTCCTACCAGGACGTCTTCGCGGGCGACGCCCAGTGGCAGGCGCTGCCGATCCCGACCGGCAACACCTTCGAGTGGGACTCCGAGTCCACCTACGTGCGTAAGCCCCCGTACTTCGAGGGCATGGCGATGGAGACGACCCCGGTCGAGGACATCACCGGTGCCCGCGTGCTCGCCAAGCTCGGCGACTCGGTCACCACCGACCACATCTCCCCGGCCGGTGCGATCAAGGCCGACACCCCGGCCGGCAAGTACCTCACGGAGCACGGCATCGAGCGCCGTGACTTCAACTCCTACGGCTCGCGCCGTGGTAACCACGAGGTCATGATCCGCGGCACGTTCGCCAACATCCGCCTGCGCAACCAGATCGCGCCGGGCACCGAGGGCGGCTACACCCGCGACTTCACGCAGGCCGACGCGCCGGTGTCGTTCATCTACGACGCCTCGCAGAACTACCAGGCCGCGGGCACCCCGCTCGTGATCCTCGCGGGCAAGGAGTACGGCTCCGGCTCGTCCCGCGACTGGGCGGCCAAGGGCACCGCGCTCCTGGGCGTCAAGGCCGTCATCGCCGAGTCCTACGAGCGCATCCACCGCTCGAACCTCATCGGTATGGGCGTCCTTCCGCTCCAGTTCCCGGAGGGCCACACCGCCGAGTCCCTCGGCCTCACCGGCGAGGAGGCCTTCTCCTTCACCGGCGTGACCGAGCTGAACAACGGCACCACGCCGCGCACGGTCAAGGTCACCACCGACACCGGTGTGGAGTTCGACGGTGTCGTCCGTATCGACACCCCGGGCGAGGCGGACTACTACCGCAACGGCGGCATCCTGCAGTATGTGCTCCGCAGCCTGATCCGCAGCTAGCAGCACCGTCGAGTGAGCGAAGGGCCGCACCCACGGGGTGCGGCCCTTCGCCCGTCAGGGCCTCTCGTTCGGGCCACGCGGCCTGACCCGAACGAAAGGCCCTAGGCTCGAAGGTCTGATGAAGAACACCCTCACCTCGCAGGCCTCCAAGGCCGGGCACGAGTCCGTGCGACGTCACAACCTGAGCCTGGTCCTGCGGACCGTGCGCGACGAGGGCGAGGTCACCCGGGCCCGGGTGGCGGGCCTCGTGGGGCTCACGCGGGCCGCCGTCTCCTCACTCGTGGAGGAGCTGCTCGCGCTGGACTGCCTCAGCGAGTCCGGCAAGACCTCCAGCGGCTCCGCCGGGCGCCCCGGCACCGTACTGAAGCTCTCCCGGACAGGCCCGGCGGGGCTCGGCGTCGAGATCAACATCGACTACGTCTCCGTGTGCGCCGTCGACCTCACCGGCACCGACCGGGTCCGGGTCACCGAGCACACCGACCACCGGAACGTCCCGCCCGCCGAGGTCCTGGCCCACGCCGCGCGGCTCACCAACCGCGTCATCGCCTCCACCAGGGAACAGGAACTGCGGGTGGTCGGCGTCGAACTGGCGCTGCCCGGCCTCGTCTCCGGCGGCGTCGTACGGCAGGCGCCCAACCTCGGCTGGAGCAGGGTCGCCGCCGAGGGCATCTTCGGACAGGCGCTCAGCACCCTGCGCCCGGCGGGGCGGGCGCTGGCCGTCGGCTCCGACAACGAGGCCAACCTGGCGGCCCTGGCCGAGCTGTGGTTCGGGGGACTCGGCGGCGTACGCACGTTCCTCTATCTCACCGGTGAGATCGGCGTCGGCGGCGCGCTCGTCGTGAACGGCGAGTTGCTGCGCGGTGCCCACGGGTTCGCCGGCGAGATCGGCCACGTCGTCGTCGACCCCGATGGCCCGCTCTGCCGGTGCGGAGCCCACGGCTGTCTGGAGCAGTACGCGGGCCGGGCGGCCCTGCTACGGGCGGCCGGCCTCGACCCGGACACCGGCGTACGCGGGATCGCCGAACTGGAGCAGCGCGCCGCGGCCGGGGAGAAGCGCGCCGTCACCGCACTGCACGAGGCGGGGGACCGGCTGGGCATGGTTCTGGCCGGCGCGGTCAACCTCTTCGACCCCGAGGCGGTCGTGCTGGGAGGGATCTACCGCAACCTGATGCCCTGGCTGGAGGGACCCGCGGACGCCCAGCTCACCGCCCGGGTCGTCTCCGGCCGCTGGCACGAGAACGGCAGCCGGCTGCGGGCCTCGTCCCTCTCGGGCGACGCGGCTCGGGGCGCGGCGGCCCGCGTGGTGCACGACGTACTCGACAACCCGGGTTCCTTCGCGGTGCGTTGACGGCATGGCTGCCAGTTCACCCCGTGGGTCGCGACCGGGGGAGTGCTACGCTCGAAGGCTTTGTTCCGACAGGAAGGAAAGTCATGGAACTCCCTTCTCTTCACGGTCAGTTCCTCGAGGATGTGCTCCCGCGGATCCGGAAGGATCCGCGCGTCGCAGGGGTCGCCGCCGCCGGGTCGATCGCCGTGGGGCACCCCGACGCCTACTCGGACGTCGACCTGATCGTGGTCGTCGACGACGAGGCGTTCGCTGCCGTCATGGTGGAGCGTCTCGCGCTGATCGGCTCGTGGACCGACCTCGTCGCGGGGTTCACCGGTGAGCATGTCGGGGAACCCCGCCTGATCATCGCTCTCGTCGGACCGCCCCTCCTCCACGTCGACGTGAAGTTCGTGCGCGCTTCCGACTTCGCCGAGCGGATCGAAGACCCGGTGGTGTTGTGGGACCGGGACGGCGATCTGTCCCGGTCGCCGGCGGAGCATCCGTTCCGGGCCCCGGCGCTGGACCGGCAGTGGATCGAGGACCGCTTCTGGATCTGGGTGCACTACGGGGCGACCAAACTCGGTCGCGGCGAACTCCTCGAGACCGTCGGGTTCCTCGGCTATCTGCGCGACACCGTGCTGGGGCCGATGGCCGCCGTGCGCGTGGGCGCCCCGCCCCGCGGCGTCCGCCGCCTGGAGTCCGTAGCACCGGCCGAGGCACGCGCGCTGCGCGCGACCCTCTGCGGATACGACCGTGAGGACGCCGGGAGGGCCGTCCTGGCCTGTGTCGAGCTCTACAGGCAGTGGCGCGACGACACCGGAGCGGAGCTCGAACGACGGCACCGGGCCGAGGAACTCGCCGTGGGGTTTCTCCACGACGTCATCGCCGGGACCGTCGCCCCGCAGTGAACCCCAAAGACGCGGAGCGGGGGCGTACGCGGCCGTGGTGCACGCGTACGCCCCCGCTGCGGCGGTCAGGCCGTGTGCGCCGCGATCAGCTGCTGGTACCAGCGGTAGCTGTCCTTCGGGGTGCGCTCCAGGGTGTCGTAGTCGACCCGGATGATCCCGAACCGCTTCGCATAGCCCAGCGCCCACTCGAAGTTGTCCAGCAGCGACCACACGTAGTACCCGCGTACGTCGACACCGGCGTCCATGGCCGCCCGCAGTGCCGTCAGGTGGGTGCGCAGGTACTCCACTCGGTCCGCGTCGTGGATGGAGCCGTCCGCCTCGACGCTGTCGAACTCCGCCGAACCGTTCTCGGTGATGTGCACGGGCGGCAGGGCGTCGCCGTACGTCTGCTTCAGCACGGTCAGCAGATCGGTGAAGGACTCCGGGACGACCGGCCAGCCCATGGCCGTCTTGCGGACGTCCGGGTAGGTGCCTTCCGCGTACCGGTTGTCCGTGGCCACGCGCAGTGCCGGGTCCGCCTCACGGTGCGGGGCGGCGCCGACGACGATCGGCCGGTAGTAGTTGATGCCCAGGAAGTCCATCGGCTGGGAGATCAGCTCCAGGTCGCCCTCGCGGCGGAAGTCCTGGCCGGTGATCAGCTCGCCCCAGGTCTCCTCCTCGGTGGCCGGGTAGCGGCCCGCCAGGAGCGGCTCGGTCCACACCAGGTTGTGCTGCGTGTCCGCCCGGACGACTGCGGCGAGGTCGGCGTCCGACTCCGTGGCGGGGACGTTGCGGTCCAGGTTCAGCGTGATGCCCGCCTCGCGGACGCCCGCCGCGCGCAGCGCGTTCATCGCGTGTCCGTGACCGACCAGCAGGTGGTGGGCAGCGGCGAGAGCACCGCGGCCCTCCTGGGCGCCGGGCGCGTGCCGGCCCACCGAGTAGCCGAGGAACGCGCTGCACCAGGGCTCGTTCAGGGTGATCCAGCGCGGCACCCGGTCACCGAGGTGCTCGGCCATGATCGCGGTGTACTCGCCGAAGCGCTCCGCCGTCTCCCGGACCCGCCAGCCGCCCTTGTCCTCCAGGGCCTGCGGCAGGTCCCAGTGGTAGAGGGTGGCGGCCGGCTCGATGCCCGCCTCCAGGAGCGAGTCGACGAGCCGGGAGTAGAAGTCCAGCCCCTTCGGGTTGACCGCGCCGCTGCCCGTGGCCTGGATGCGGGACCAGGCGATGGAGAAGCGGTACGACTCCACGCCCAGGTCGCGCAGCAGCGCCACGTCCTGCGGATAGCGGTGGTAGTGGTCGCAGGCCACGTCGCCCGTGTCGCCGCCGTCCGTCCGGCCGGGCGTGTGACTGTAGGTGTCCCAGATGGACGGGCCGCGGCCGTCTTCCTCCACGGCGCCCTCGATCTGGTACGAGGCCGTGGCCGCGCCGAAGACGAATCCGGGCGGGAAGACCGGGAAGTCACTCATGGAGAACCTTTACTTGACCGAGCCGCCGGTGATCCCGGCGGCGATGTACTTCTGGGACAGGACGAGGAGGACGGCGGCGGGCACCGCCGAGAGCACCGAGGCGGCCATGACCGAACCCCAGTCGCCGACGTGCGCGCCGATGTACTGGTAGATCCCGAGCGTGATCGGCTTGACGTCGTCCGTGGTGTTCAGCGTGAGCGCGAACATGAAGTCGCTCCAGGCGTACAGGAACGAGAACAGCCCGGCGGTGATCAGCGAGTTGCGGCTCATCGGCAGGACGACCTGCACGAACGTACGGAAGCGTCCGGCGCCGTCCACCTCCGCGGCCTCGATGACCTCACGCGGGATCGACACCATGAACGAGCGCATCAGCACGATCGCGAAGGGGATGCCCAACGAGGCGTCCGCCAGCATCAGGCCGAAGTAGGAGTTGACCAGGCCGAGGTCCACGTACGCGCTGTACAGGGCGTTCGCGATGACGATGCCCGGCACCATCTGCGTGATGAGCGTGCCGAAGACGATCGTCCTGCTGCCGCGCACCTTGAACTGCGCCAGCCCGTACGCCGCCGGCGCGGAGATCGCCAGGCAGATGGCCACGGCGCCGAGCGCCACGGCCAGCGAGGTCAGCAGGTTGGTTCCCTGCTCGGTGAGGGCGGAGGTGAAGCCGGAGAAGTCCACGCCGGTCGGGACCGGGCCCACTTCGACCAGGCTGGCGTCCGGCTGCAGCGCGGTGTTGATCATCCAGTACAGCGGGAACAGCATGACCGCGAGGACGACGACGCCGAAGACGGTCGCACCCCAGCGGCGCCTGGGCCGGTGAACGGTGCCGGGAGCCGGGGCGGCGGGGATCTGGGTGGTGGTCGCCATGCCGGTCACTTCCCCTCGTTGCGGTTGACCCGCAGGTAGAACACCGCGAAGACGGCGGAGATCAGGATCAGGATGTTGCCGACCACGGCTCCGGCCCCGAAGTCCATCTGGACGAAGGAGTTCTGGTACGTGAGCGTGCCGAGCGTCTGGGTGGAGTCGGCCGGCCCGCCGTCCGTGAGGGCGAGGACCAGGTCGAGGATCTTGACCGTCGACATGAAGCCGAGCACCAGCACCACGGTGATGACGGGCTTGAGCATGGGCAGGGTGACCGAGCGGAACGTGCGCCATGCGGACGCGCCGTCGAGCGCGGCGGCCTCGTTGAGCTCCTTGGGGACCTCCTGGAGGCCGCCGTAGAGGATCACCATGTTGAACGGGATGCCGATCCAGATGTTCACCAGGATCACCGAGATCAGCGCCATGCTCGTGCTGGTCAGCCAGGGCGTGTCCCCGGGGAGGCCGATGGTGCCCAGGAAGGAGTTCAGGACACCGGTGTCCTGGTCGAAGATGCGCCGCCAGACGATGCCGGAGACGACCATCGGGACCAGCCACGGCAGCAGGATCAGCGAGCGGAGGATTCCGTTGAGCGGGAAGCGCCGGGTGAAGAAGACGGCGAGGGCCAGACCGATGCAGAACTGGCCGACCAGCGATCCGACGGTGAAGAGGATCGTCTGCCACAGGGCCTTGCCGAACAGGCCGTCACTGAAGACGTTGCTCCAGTTGTCCGTGCCGTTGAACGGCGCCTCCCCGGTGAAGAACGTGGACGGCGAGTAGTCCTGGAAGCTCATCACGATGTTGCGGACGAGCGGGTAGCCGAAGAACAGCGCCATGAAGATCACGGCGGGGGCGATGAACCCCCACTGGGCGAGCGTCCTGCGCCGCTTGGTGGTCCGCGGGTCCACGGGCTTCCTGGCCGCCTCGGCCGCGGGGGCCTTCGGGTCGGCCGGGAGCGCGGCGGCCGAGGCTGTGGTGGATGACATGGTTCGTTACCTCAGTTCCCGCTCGTGACCTGCTGCTGGGCACGCTTCAGAGCGGCCTCGCTGGACGCGCCGGTGAGCGCGGACTGGAAGGCGCTCTGCAGGGCGAGCGACACCGACGACCACTGCGCGCCGACCTTCGCGGTACGGGAACGGGCCGTGGCGACCTGTCCGGCCAGGGCGGCCAGTTCCGGAGCCTTCGTACGCCACACGGCGGCGGCCTTGGTGTTCGCCGGGACCATCCAGCTGTTCAGGGCGTAGGTGATCTGTTCCTGCTCACCCGCCATACAGCCGATGATCTTCGCGGCCGTCTTCTCGCGCTCGGTGTCGCCCGTGTTGGGCACGGTGAGCACACCGCCGCCGAGCGGACCGACCGAGTCGTCGCCGGCCTCGGGTACCGGGATCTCGGCGATGCCCCAGTCGAGCCCCTTCTTGGCGTTCAGGGTCTCGACCTGCCACGGGCCGTTGATCATCATGGCCGCGTTGCCGGCCATGAACTGGTCGTTCACGTCCGCCTGCGTCCAGTTGACCGTGGACTTGGAGAGCGAACCGTCCTTGAGGAGGGCCTTCCAGTAGTCCAGGGCCTCGGCGACCTCCGGGGTGTCCAGCTTCGACTCGTCGCCGCCGTTGGACCACATGAACGGGGTGAACTGGAAGACGCCGTCCTCCGCGCCGCCCGCGCTGAGCGCCAGGCCGTACCGCTTGCCCTGAGTCAGCTTCTTGGCGGTCGACCGCATCTCGGCCCAAGTGGTGGGCACCTCGAGGCCGGCCTTGTCGAGGGTGTCCTTGTTGTAGAACAGCGCCAGGGTGTTCACCGTGCGCGCGGCCCCGTAGTACTTCCCGTCGAACGAGCCGAAGTCGACGATCCCCTCCGGGATGTCCGTCGTGGTCAGCCCGAGGTCCTTCAGCGGGATCAGCCCGCCGGCCTCGGCGAACGTCGGCATCTCGGAGGCGTCCAGCTGGAGGACGTCCGGCAGCGACTTGGAGGACGCCATGCGCAGCGCCTTCGTCATCAGCTGCGAGGCCGGCACGCTCTGCTGCTCGATGGTGATCCCGAGCTGCTTGCTGCAGCGCTTGAGGGTGTCACCGTCCCAGCGGTGGTACGACTCGTCGGTCGAGGAGTTCATGACGGTGTAGACGTCCTCGTCCCGCTGCTGGCCGCACCCCGACAGGACGGTGCCGGCGACGAGCGCGGAGACGACGGTGAGGGGGACGACGATCCGCGGGGTGCGGCGGCTGCGGCGTCCGGTCCGCCCGTCAGGGGAAGGTTCTGTCACGGTGGTGCCCTTGCGGTAAGAGGGTGGCCGGGGCCCATGGGAACGCTCCCACGGGGTGGTAGTCAAGCCCCTGTACGGATCCGGCGGTGTCACTGGGGAAGGGGGCGGGGTGCCCGGTGGTGGGTCGGGCACCCCGGTGGGTGGGTGTGGTGGGTCAGCGGACGCCGAGGAGGTGTTCCATGGCGAGCTGGTCGAGGGCT